>JAAYBL010000123.1 GCA_012718945.1 Bacteroidales bacterium | reverse complement strand
CCATCACGACTTTATTTTATATATTTGTATCACACCAAAAACTACCTGAAGCCATGAAATCCAATCGACCTGTACCTTCCAAGGCCCAAACCAACCTGGAAGCGCTGCAGCAAATGAAGGAACAATTGCTGCGCAGTGAGGAGCACTTTCGTATGCTCTTCGACAAGGCGCCGCTTGGCTACCAGTCGCTCGACGGAGACGGTTACTTCGTCGATGTTAATCAAGCCTGGTGCGAAACCCTTGGCTACCCCAAAGAAGCCGTCATCGGTCGATGGTTTGGCGACTTTCTGGTGCCCGAATACATTGAGTCCTTCCGCCATTGCTTTTCCCAGTTCAAGCAGCAGGGGACTATCCATTCCGAATTTGAAATGCAGCATCATAACGGCGAACGGCGATACATAGCCTTTGAAGGACGGATTGGCTTCACTCCTGACGGCCGTATTGAACGAACACACTGCATCCTTCAGGATATCACCGAGCTGAAGCAGGTCGAAAAAAGGGAAAAAGAACACTTGCGCCAACTCAATTCACTGATGAGCAACCTGCCCGGTTTTGTGTACCGCTGCCGGTACGACGAAAACTGGACCATGTTGTACTTGAGTGAGGGCTGTTTGGCCGTTACGGGTTATCATCCCGAAGACCTGATCGGCAACAAGGTCATATCGTTTAATGACATCATCAAAGAAGACTTCCGTGAGTATCTTTTTAAAAAATGGGAACAGGCCCTTTCAAACCATACCTCCTTTTTAGAGGAGTACGAAATCATCACCGCCTCGGGAGAAACGCGCTGGGTATTGGAACACGCCGTTGAGGTGTGCGACAACAATAACAACCTACAATTTTTGGAAGGGTACATCGAAGACATTACGACGCGCAAACAGGCCGAATCTGCCCTGAAAGAAAGCGAAGAGACCATTCGCCTGCTGTTTAATTCAACGGCCGAAGGTATTTATGGCATTGACACCAACGGCCATTGTATCTTTTGCAACAAGGCGGCCTTGACCCTGTTGGAGTTTGCGAATGAGCAGGAAGTGCTGGGGAAAAACATTCATCAGCTGATCCACCATTCACACAAGAACGGTAAACTGTTGCCCGAAAAAAAATGTCGGAGATACAAAGCCTTTATCGATGGAAAAGGTTCACACTGCGACCAGGAGGTGTTTTGGACCAAAAAAGGGACATCGTTCCCGGTGGAATACTGGTCTTATCCGATCTTCAGGGAAAACAAGATCATCGGTTCGGTGGTGACTTTTGTTGATATCACGCAAAAGCAACAGTTGAACGAAGCCCTGGTCAACAGCGAAAGCAAGTACCGGTACCTCTTTGAAAATAACCCGGCCCCCATGTGGATTTACGATGAGGTGTCGTTAGCGTTTCTGGAAGTCAATGAAGCAGCCATCGAGCATTACGGCTATACGCGTGATGAGTTTCTTCAACTCACCATCAAGGATATCCGGCCTTTGGAAGATGTCGAAAGACTGATGAAGGACGTGGATGACACCTACAAGCCATTGAACCGGGCCGGCGCCTTGCGGCATATAAAGAAAAGCGGCGAGATCATTTATGTGGACATCGTCTCTCATCAGATAGACTACGAATCGAAACGGGCGCGCCTGGTCATATCAACCGACATAACCGAACGCATCGAGATGGAAAAAGCCTTGGTGAAGGCCAAGGAAAAAGCCGAAGAGAGCGACCGGCTGAAATCGGCGTTTCTGGCCAACATGAGCCATGAGATACGAACACCCATGAACAGCATTCTGGGGTTTTCCGAATTACTGAAGGATCCTCAATTTGATGATAAGCAGAAAGAGGCGTTCATTCAAATCATTACCACCAACGGCAACAGCTTGCTGAACATCATCAACGACATCATCGACATTTCGAAGATAGAAGCGGGTGAAATGACGCTACACAAAACAGTTGTGGATGTGGAGCAAGTAATGGAATCCCTGGAAAATCAGTATAGCTTTCAGGAGGTCAAACCGTCGGTGAACTTTCGCTGGCCTAAGCCGCAGGTAACGCAATGTGTGAGTGTCCTGGCCGACAAGGAGCGGATGTTACAGGTGCTCAACAACCTGATTAGTAATGCACTTAAGTTTACAGATGAAGGCTACATAGAGGTGGGCTACCAACCAACTGATGAACAGGTGACGTTTTACGTCAAGGATACCGGTATAGGTATTGACCCTGAATACCACACACTGATTTTCAAACGGTTTCGCCAGGTCGAAGCGGGCACCTCCCGTGTGTTTGGGGGCAATGGCTTGGGGCTTGCCATTTGTAAACACCTGGTGGGATTGATGGGCGGAACCCTTTGGGTTGATTCAGAGAAGGGCAAAGGCGCCACATTTTATTTCACGCTGCCACTAACATAGCAGCCCCTACTTTACTCAAACAATCAACAACTATCAACTATTCTCATCACTATGTTTCAAAAACTTGTCGCCATTGAGCCTGTCAGTCTGATTCCGTCAGCGGAAGAGAAATTGCATAAATTTGCAAAAGAGGTTGTTTTATACAATGATATACCCAAGGACGATGCGGAGATAGCAGCGCGGATCGGTGATGCCGATGCAGTGTTGTTGAGTTATACCACTCAACTCAGAAAAGGGGCGTTGGAGCGTTGCGAGCGGGTGAAATACATCGGCATGTGCAATTCGCTCTATTCGCCGGAGAGTGCCAACGTGGATATTTGCTACGCCAACAGCCGGGGCATCACTGTGACGGGGATACGCGACTACGGCGACGAAGGCGTGGTGGAATACGTGATCAGTGAGTTGGTGCGTTGCCTGCACGGCTTCGACCAGGAACCATGGGACGGCATGGCCAGGGAAATCACCGGTTTGAAGGTGGGTATCCTGGGGCTGGGCAAGTCGGGGGGCATGATAGCCGATGCGCTGCACTTTTTAGGCGCTGAGATCAGCTACCTGGCTCGTTCGGAAAAAGAGTTAGCCAGGCAGAAGGGCTATCGCTTCCTGCCGTTGAACGACCTGCTCAGGGAGAACGAGGTCGTTTTCTGCTGCTTGAACCGGAACACGGTTTTGATGCAAGCCCCTCAGTTTGAGGCCTTTGGCAACAAGAAGATACTGTTTAACACGGGGCTTTCACCAGCCTGGGAGGAATCACCGTTTTTGCGTTGGCTGGAGGGCGATAACCTGTGTTTCTGTGACACTGTGGGTGCTTTGGGCGGCCCTCACCTACTCGACCATCCCAAGGTACGCTGCATGCAGGTATCCACAGGACGCACGAGGCAGGCCTTTGATCGCTTGAGCGCAAAGGTCCTGCACAATTTATCCGAATTTACAGGGATTTCGCTGGATTAAACGCTTCAGTCAAAAGCTGGATCTCAATCCGGTTTAAAAAACAATCGGGCTGACAATGTTCTGCAGGGTGCTGACCGCAGACCAGGCGGCAATGGCTGGTGTGGCGCTAAACACATCGACCACGGCGTGTACTTCCTGATTAGTGATTTCCACCCGTTGCCTGTCGCCCGTGAATTCGGGGGTCGAGGTCATGGTGACCTGCAGGTTTTCGGGGCCTACGGTGGCCAGGGAGGCGGCAACGGCTACGTTCAAGCCGGTGGGAAAGGTGTTGATGGCTTGGCGGGCGGTGCCGGAAAAGATGGTTTTGTTTTCCGTTTCCATCTCGGGGCTGTAGAAGGGCGAACGTCTGAGGGCCCTGACGCCTTTCACATTGAGGAAGCCGGCCGAGGCTTGTCCCATAAGGGTGGCCGTGCGGAGTACGTCGAAGCCACCCGTAGCGCCTGAAGCGATGTAGACACGGGTATTGCTGGCGGCGGCGGTGGCTTTCACCTGTTCGTAAAAAGGGGTGTCGGCAAAGGCGCCAATCGACAGGGTTACGATGGAGGTGCCGTTCTTGAGTGTGGGCAGGGTTAGCTCTTTCATGGCTGCCGGAGAGGCTAATTCCACCATATAGGCGGGCTTCAGCGCCAGTAAATCATCAAGGGTTGTGCAGGCTTGACAGGGTCGGCCCGATTGGGCTACTTTGTCGGCCAGACGTTGAGCCTTGGCGGCTGTACGGGAAAAGACGCCCACCAATTCATACGCGGGTAATAGGCCTTGCAAGTAGGCGTCGGCCACAATATCGGCTAAATAGCCGCTTCCAAAAATCACCAGTTTATTCATAGTTGCAAAGATACGGCCTTTAGGTGAACGAGTCAACCTTAGGGCAACACACCCCCATCGAACGCTGAACGATCAGCCCTTGGGAGCAGCAAAACCGGCTTATTTAGGAAGAGCCGTACATGAGTGAATGTACGGCTCTTCGATCGAAAACGTATTGTTGAGTAATGGACCTCGTTTACTGAATAAAGATATAATTCAAGATAAACAAGATCGCTAGAACATACATCGCGATGGATACCTTTTTGTACTTACCGCTGATCACGTTGAGGAATACGTAGGTGATCAGACCCAGGGCAATACCTTCGGCGATACTGTACATCAACGGCATGGCGATGATACAGATAAAGGCCGGTACGGATTCGGCGTAGTTTTCCAGGTCGATGTCCTTGATCGGAGACAACATCATCAGACCAACCAGGATCAGGATGGGCGCTGTTGCGGCACCGGGGATTGACAGGAACAAGGGAGCGAAGAAGAGGGCCAGGGCAAAGCAGCCGGCTGTTACCAGAGCTGTCATACCGGTACGACCGCCTTCGGATACACCGGAAGCACTTTCCACGTAGGTGGTAACGGCGCTGGTACCGAAGATAGCACCTGAGGTGGTACCGATGGCATCGGCGTAGAAGGCTTTCTTCACGTTGGGGATTTGACCCTTTTCATCCAGCATGTTGGCTTTCGAGCATACACCGATCAAGGTACCTACGGTGTCGAACACGTCGACAAACAGGAAGGTGAAGGTGACGATGAGCATGTCGAAGGTAAAGATCTGGGAGAAGTCGAACTTGAAGAACAAGGGTGCTGGGGAGGGTGGTACGTCTACGATGCCGGTGAACTTGGTGATACCCATGGGGATACCAACAACGGCGGTAGCGATGATACCGAGAAGCAGGGCGCCTTTGACCTTGCGGACCAACAACACGGCGGTGATAATCAGACCGATCATGGCCAACAGGGCGGTGCCTTGGGTGATGTCACCCATTTGCAGCATGGTGGCGTCGTTTTTCACAACCAGGCCTGCGTTTTGCATACCGATGAAGGCGATGAACAAACCGATACCGGCGCTGATGGCGTGTTTCAGTGTGTTGGGAATAGCATTGACAATGGCTTCACGGACGTTGAACACGTTCATGATAAAGAAGAGCACGCCTTCAATCAAAATGGCGGTCAAGGCAAATTGCCAGGAGTAGCCCATGCCCAACACAACGGTGAAGGCAAAGAAGGCGTTCATTCCCATACCTGGAGCCTGTGCGAAGGGCAGTCTGGCGAGCAGAGCCATGGCCAGGGTACCTACGATGGAGGCAACAGCGGTGGCGGTAAACAGGGCACCTTGATCCATGCCGGCGGCCGACAGGATGCTGGGGTTGACGGCCAGGATGTAGGCCATCGTCAGGAACGTGGTGATACCGGCCAGGAGCTCAGTCTTCTTGGTCGTTCCGTGTGCTTTTAGTTGGAAAAATTTTTCAAACATGGTATGTGTTGATTAGAAGTTCCACTTAAGAGCCAAGGTAGGATTGACCATGAAGCCTTCGTTGCCACCAAAGTTGGAGGAGATTTCTACTTCACCACCGGCAGAGAGGTTTTCAGTGAAGTTGTACCACAATTGGGGTTCGGACAAGAAAATCATACTGGTGTTGTTTGTTCCGAAGGTGTTGTCTTCCAACCAGAGGTCGGCGAAACCGGTGAAGCTCAGTTTTTTGTTGAGCATGTGGATGCCCCATACACCGGTAAATTGGGCTGAGTGTTGTTTGCCTACGATTTCTTTGTAGAGCAACTTCAGGTTAAGGGTTTTGCTAAAGTCAGCGCTGTGCATGAAGTAATCAACACCACCCAACCAGGCGCTATTGATGGCATAACCGCCAAAAGTGGAACCGGCTACATCAAAGGTACCCAAACCACCGTTATACTCGACTTGCAGGCTGAAAGGACCGCCCCAGGTGTTGATGCAGCGGGCAATTTCCATGTAGGATCCACTGGGGTGATTTTCTTTCTGGGCGTTGAAATCGTAGTCCACGAAGAAGAATGTGTTACCCCATTTGTCTGCTTTGAACATTTCCAGGGTGGTGGTTACATACTTACGACCTTCGCCGAAGTCGTAGTTTACCTGCAGATTGGTCTGTGCTTGAGCACCAATCACGGCCATCACGAAGAGGCCTGTCAAGAGTTTTTTCATACGTTGGTAATGCTTTGTTTGGTTGTTGATTACATATGCCCTCTGCGAGCTTTAATAAAGGTGCAAAAGAAATAAAAAAAGTTAATAGTTGGGCCAACATTTGCCGAAAAGATGGGAAATAAAATAAATAAAAATACAGAACGTCGCCCTTCCGAACGCTAGCCTGATTAAGTAAAAAAGCCTATATTGTCACTTGATTGTAATTCTTACCAAAACTAACCAGACCTATATGAAGCAAACAATGACTGGTCGTTACAAACGCAACGACATCTTTTGGTTTACGTTCTTTCATGAAGCTGGACACATCCTACTTCATGGAAAAAAGGATGTTTTTTTGGAACAGCGAGATAACACCAATCTTGATAGTAATAATGAAAGGGAAGCCGATGAATTTGCCATCAAATGGACCTTGAGTAAGGAAGAAGAAGCTACAATCATCGAGGCTCTGCCCTTGGATGAAACGACCTTGACATCGTTTGCAACCAAGTACAACACTCACCCCGCCATTATCGTAGGCAGATTGCAGCACGACAAACTTATTGAGCAAAACAGGTTTAATCAATTTAAGGAGCCAGTGAGTTTTGAGCAATAGATGTTTTCATTTAGAAGTATCTACCTAAACATTATCGGTGAAAGCACCCCTCAATGCAATAAACCGTTAGCTTCCCTACAGTATTTTCCTTTTCACAGCACTTTTGCATATTGCAGTTGTGACATAGTTCCTGCACATTGTCCACATCTAGGGTTCCTTGCTTTTCGTGGCGGGAGTACAAATACTTCAGATATTTTCCTTCGGCGATCCGGTGATGGGTGTCTTTGGCCTCTAATCCACGCCATTCGTACAAGCGTTTACCGCCTTTGGACGAATTACAACTTTTGCAAACTCTAACCACATTGTCGGGAATGTCTTCTCCTCCGCAGCAAGTCGGCAGAATGTGTTCAGTGGTCAGTTCTTTCTTCTCACCACAATAAATACAAATGTCCGGATTCTCCTTTTCCTTAAGCCATTCCCGCACTGAACTCGACCAATGAATCTCGCCCGACTCCAACTTCTGGCATGTCCTTATAATAATGCCATAATTATTCTTTCCAAAGCCTGAAGCTTCCGAAATAATCTTGGCATACTGATAAAAAATCAGCTGACGAATGGACTTGATACTCTTAGGAGGCATGGCTGATGAATTAAGGATAGCCTCAAAGTTAAGATTATTTGTCTAACACCAGCTTTGTTTTTTGTGGGCCACTTTTTTGACAGAAAAAGTTGGGGTCAACGCAACATCGAGACGTCCACCTTGTAATAAAGCGGCGATTCACTGACTCTTTCGAGGAACATCACCATGTAAATGGGGGCATAGATAATTCTTCCGTCAATCTTCAGGTTGTCATTGGTGAACACAACCGCTTCGGGCAAGTCATAGGCTGTGCAGTCCAGTATATTAGACAAAGCGCGGTGTACTGCGTAGTCCTTGCCCGACTTGACTTCTATGGGTAAGACCTTACCACCCAGCTCTATGACGAAATCGAGTTCACCACGCTGCTTGTTCGTGTAGTAGTAGGGTTCCAGACCATGTGCCACCAATTCCTGAGCCACGACATTCTCGTAAACCGAGCCATAATTGATCGACTTGTCACCGCTGATGATGCGCAATTGCAGGCCATCGGCGTATTGGGAGGCCAGTAGCCCAATGTCGCTCTGAAAAAGTTTGAACAAGTTTCGGGAGCGAGCCAACAGAAGCGGCATTTTCGGTTCTTCAACGGCATAGACTGGCAGGGCCACGCCCGCTTTCTTGAGCCACAGAAAACCGTTTTCAAAACGTCCATACTTGGCATGTTCGTTTAAACGCTTCAGGATAAAGCGCTTATTCTTAGCATTGAGTTCAGGAGGAATCAGGTTGAATATTTCTTCGATATACAGTTTATTGTTCGGATCGTACTGCGCAATATCGCGTTTGTAGAGACGAACAATATCTTGCTGCACAGCCATCACTTCCTGCAAGTTGTTGTGTTCAAAGTAGCTGTTCACGGCAGCTGGCATACCTCCTACCACAAGATATAGACGGAACAGCTCCATGAGCTTGCCATGAACAAACGCATCGACAGGTGTGCGGCTTTCCCACGCCTGGCGTAATGTCGCAATTACGGTATCACTGAGACCTAGATTGGTGATGAATTCTTCAAAATCAAGCGGGTACATCTCTTTGACGCCCATGTAGCCCACGGGTTCTGAACGTAGATCCTTCAACTCAACACCCAACAGTGACCCACTCAGTATGTACCGGTATGAGCCTTCTTCCACCAAAAATTTGATGGCTGTAACTATCTCCGGACACAGTTGCACCTCATCAAAAAAAATGAGTGTTTCGCCTTTGATGAGGGGTGTTGTTGTCATCGCAGATATGCGTAGCAACAGATCGGCACTGCTCTGGGTTTCTTTGAAGGCCCCTATGGCTTCCGGTGTCTCGACAAAGTTGATCTCCACAAACGACGTGAATTTTTGACCAAACGTCCTGATCGAGTATGTTTTGCCTGTCTGGCGCGCACCGGTAATCAGTAAAGCATTACTCGTTCTTGAATAATACTGCTGTATATAACTGTCTATCTTTCTTTTAAGCATTTCTTATCCGTTTTTCCAAGGGTTTTTTGGTATTTTTTGCCACTTTTCCAAGGCAAATATAGTGCTTTTTGCCACTTTTCCAATACTCAAACGATTTCTCACGCGTTTTCGTTCCTGTTTTATTCCGTTTAGATCTAAAGAACAATATCATCGGTTTTGGCTCGTTTCAAAAAAATGGGTACTATTGTCTTGGCTTTTTAGCCAACGTACAACGATTAGAAACCTCCTCAATATTACCACTCCATGCTCCGTTCTTTGATGCCTTCCTTTCTTTTGTTGCTTCTCCCCTTTCTTGCCCTGGCGCTCCCACCTGAGCTGCAAAGTGGCCCTTCCAAGCTGCAGGGCCTTCAGACCGTAGGCCCTCAACAAGGACT
>JAAYBL010000122.1 GCA_012718945.1 Bacteroidales bacterium | reverse complement strand
CCTTCGCTCAAGTTACTTTTTGTAAGCATCTATATACCAAGTATTTAAGTGTTTTTTGTGATTTTCGTGTATTTTATTGATTATCAATGCATTAATTGAAATAACTTGACTTAAGGAGATAAGCAGTAAATCAAGATAAAACATGGCTGTAAGGCCATTAAATAAGGATGAAAATTAATTATCCGGGTTTACCGGACAACAATGATTCTTTTTCTTAATTAACAAAGTGGGTGTCTCAAAGAAGTTACTTTTGAGACACCCACTTTGTTCGTTGTCATAGGCGCTTTACTTCGGCACAGCCGTCTTTGTCCGTTTAGTTGGCAGTGACCCCGGTAACCAGGCGTACGTCATAGACGGAACCGGCAGTGTTGCCTTGTGCCGCTTTAAATGCCACCCTGATGTGGGTTTTCCCCTTCAGCATGGCTGCTGGGATGGGGTAGGTCACATCAATGAAGCGTTCGCTGTTCCAGCGGTTGGAGATGTTTTCGCTCACCAGTTCGGCATCGTCCACCGTGATGGTAAAAGCACGACGTCCTTGTTCAGCCCCCCAGTACCTGACCATCAGACTGAGGTCCTCAGCGCCTTTGGTGGAGAACTGATAGCTGAAGTAACCACCGCCTTGAGCGTCACGCCAGAAACGGTCCATAAAATTGCCGGTGCGGGAGCGCTCTGACTGGATAAAGTGGTCGGCTTCAGGTTGCTGCTCGCCGGGAATGACCACATCCACCGTGCGTTTCTGCAGTTCGAGGGCTACTTTTTCAGCCAGGGCCACAGAGTCCAGGTGGCGTTGGTAACCATCAGAGGTCAGCGTCATCCAATAGATGGCGTAGCGGCTGTCATGGATGCCGTAGAAGGGCTCCAGTTCCAGGTTGTCACCGTTGATCAGTTTAATGTTGGCCATCGAGAAATGCAGGGGTTTGCCGGCAATGGGCAGGAGTTTCTTGCCCAGTTCCTTGACGTTGTCTTCGATGAGAATGGGAGCCTGGTCGACAGGTAACCGTTGCCCGTGAGCGATGTGAGCCCAGCGGCTGTCGTTGGCTATCAGACCGGTCATGGCTTCCTTGCCCGTTTTGGCGCCCAGCAGGATGGGACCGTGCAGGATGGCGATGTAGTTGGACACGTTGGGCATGTATTCCACATAGGTTTTCATGGGCAGGGTCAGGCTGATTTTGTCGCCTTTTTTCCAGTTCCGTTCCAGGTTCAGGTAGCCGGATTCCTGGATGGGGGCGTTAGTAGCCTTGCCGTTGACCAGTACATGTAGGCCGCTGGCTTCCACCCAATGCGGTACTCTGATGCGTACGCTAAACCGCCCCTTGCCCTTGGTCAGGGTCAGTGTGGTGCTTTCTTCATACGGAAAGGCGGTTTCCTGTTTGAACGACAAGCCTTTTTCCTCCCAATTCAGGGTGGAAGGCACAAACAAGTTTACATAGAGGGCGTTGCCTGCGTGGGTATAGATGAACTGTCCGTATTTGCCGTGGTTTTCCATGCCACTGCCAACACAACACCACATACCTTGGTTAGGGGCTGAATAAACCCTGTAATGCCTGGGCCTGAGGGGCGTGAAGTAGACATAACCACCGTGTTCAGGGTGTTGGGTCGATAGTATGTGGTTATAAAGGGTGCGTTCGTAGTAATCGGCGTAACGAGCCTGCGGGTCGACCCTGAACAGGTCTTCCGTGAGCTTGAGCATGTTGTAGGAGTTGCAGGTTTCCGGACCTTCCACTTCGGTGATGAAGTCTGTGCAGGCGGCTTTGCTGGGGAAGTGTTCGCGACGGCTGTTACCACCGAAGGCGACACTGCGGTTATCGGTCACTGTTTCCCAAAAGAAACGGGCGGCGTTGGCATAATGGGTTTCGCCCCCGACTTCAGCTATACGCTGGAAGCCGACAGCCTTGGGTACCTGGGTGTTGGCGTGCTTGTTGTCGAGGTTGTCCTCACCCTTGGCCATGGCATCCAGGAGTTGACGGTGCGAAAAGCGTCTGGCCGTTTCCAGGTAGGGGTGATGGCTGGTCATCTGGTAGGCGTCGGCGAAGATTTCGTTCATGCCGCCGTGTTCATTGCCCAACATCTGCTCCATTTGTTCGGCCGACAAGCGGCCGGTAAGGTTCATGGCCCAGTTACAGAACTTCAGGAACATGTCTTTGGCGTCGGTATTGCCGGTATACAACCAGGCATCCCTCAGGCCTGCGTACATCTTGTGGACGTTGTACCAGGGTACCCAGTATTTCCAGATGACACTGATGTCGCCAGCTTTGATGAGAGGCCACAGGGCGACACCGTTGGGTACACCGCCCACGTATCCTACACCCCAATCCGGGTATTTGAGTCCATTGGCTTCCTGACAAGCTTTCAGTTCGGCCAGCATATACTCCATGCGTTCCTTGCAAGCCTGGTTGCCGGTGGCGGCATAATGGATGGCCATGGCCGAGAGGTAATGACCGCCTACATGACCGTCAAGACCATCCCAGTTGGGAAAAGCTTTGGCTTTTTCGGGGAGGCCGGCTTCCTTGCGATAGGGTGCCAGCAAGCGGTCTACATCGTAGGTGAGCAACGTCTGAATGTTGCATTCAAGGGCGTGCTTCATGGGCCCGTCGGTGATGGTGACAGCCTGGAGCGGGAACGTGTTGGGGTAGAGCTGTTGTTGGGCCTTCAGGGATCCGAGGGTGAAAAGGCTACCAAGGAACAGCAGATACGGCAACAGCCGCATGGAAAAAGGTCTCGTGTTCATGTTGTTTTGTAAATGCTATAGATAGTGAATGATGTTACTGAAAAACGACTTTATGACCGTTTCTGATGTAAATACCCCTACGGGGATGGTCAACCCTGCGACCAAACAGGTCGTAATACTGTCCGTCACCGACCTTTTCTTCGCGTTGCCTTAGCTGGTCAAGCCCTGTAACCAAACCTTCCAGGGGAAAGCTAGAGGCTGTGGTTGACAGATTGCCCACCTGAATGAAGGCGGTAAAGGGTGAGAGGGTGGGTTCAGTGCCGCTGGTGACCTTCTGAAAGACAGGCGTGCCGTTAGTCACAGTGAGGTAGTAGCTGCCCGCTGCCGCTTTCGTGGTCAGGTAAACGGGGTTCAGGTTGTTGACTTTTTGATTCTTGGGCGTCGAGACAGTGCCTGCACCGTGGAAGGTGAAGCTGCCAGAACCTTGTACCAGCATGGGCGTGTGGGCTGGCAAACTGTCGCCTGTGAAAGGAGTGCAGCTGACAGCCGTAGGAGAGGCCGACAAGGTGTAGGTGACCAACCCTTCCGGCAGGGCAGCCTTGAAAGGCAATGACAGGATGGCGTAGTCGCTGACGGTATGGGTGTAACTGGCAGCAGAGGCGGTGAACGCCGTAGGAAGCATGAAACCACCTGATCCTTCGGACAACACCAGGTTGTTGCACGTGGTACCGTTGACAACATTGGTTTGTTGGTTGGTCGAGCCTGAAGGCAGGTAATAAACCATGTTTTTATTGACAGCCAGAGCGTGCCAGTTTTCTGTCGCCGGCAGGCTGTCTGTGGCGGTAAAGTTAATGGTCGTGCAGGTAGGGTCATCCAGACAATCGAGCAAATCGCTGTCGCCGTCGCTGTAAATGCCTGTAAACGTACGGCCCTTTTCATCACCCTTGAGGAAATAGACATCGCCAAACGTGATCCGCAGGACGGAGGTCCAATTGCCGTTGCTGATACCAAGAATGCCTGTGCAACCATCGGTAAGCACGTTGCGGGAAAGGTCGAGTACCCAGTCCTGGTTGCCACTGGGGTTGTAGGTTACAGTGCCGTAATTGTAAGAACGAACGGTACCGCTTGCGTTGAGGTAGTTCAAGGTGGTGTTGGCCGATGTGAAGGTGGCTCCTGTGGTCAGGCTATTGACGTGCAGCACCAGCTTGGTGTAGGTGTCATCTAAACGCAGGAAACCGTTGGCTGTGGTCGTATTGGCACTGATCAGACTATTGGAATGATCGAAGGTGGCGGTTTTACCGCTGAGCTTATAGCCGGTGCCAAAAGCAGTCGCTGTGGGGGTCTGTTGTTCAATAGCACTGAAGATGAGTGGCTTGCTGCTCATGCGGCTGGGAGCCCTGTCTCTGCTCTTGACGAAATAGACCGTATTGACACTGGACGGATCAATGGTAACGGTGGGTCGGCAGGTTTCCGCAGCGGGATTGGCCGTCAACACCGATTTGTTTTGTGAAGCCGATGTTTTGATCCGACGCCCGTATTGGGTGTAGAAGGGGAGGTCGAGTGTCAGCGTATAGCTGTCTGTTGAGGGATTCATGACCACCAGAACCACCGTATCACCGCCGGCAGACAAGTAAGACGAACCCGTCAGCACACCGCTGTCGTCTTTCCAGGTACATTCAACCCTGGTTTTGCCAGTGACGTATTGGGCATAGTGTGATAAAATATGGCCCCGTTTGGTAATGACACCTGTCGTGGTGCCGTAAGTGCCATCGCCCATCATCCCATAAAACCGCTTGGTGGCGTAATGAACCCAGGCATTGACGTTGGCCAGCAAGGCGTTGTTGATGGCCGCTGCGAAATCAAAGGCATCCTTGGTCCAGTTGAAATTGCGTCCGGTTTCCAACTTATCGTTCCAATTGATGAGGTATTCAGTCATCCAGGCTTCCAGACCTTTGGCCTGCAGTTTCTTGAAGCCGCTTTGAATGTATCCGTACTGATGACCGGCAAAATAGTCCAGTTGTGCCAACACGCTGTCGTTGTTGAACGCATTGGCGTAATTGTCCGACATGCCCACACCATCTGAGGCCATGATCTTGCAATTGATCAAGTGTCCGTAACGCTTGATAAAGGTAGCCATTTGCTCGGGCGTCCAGATGCACCCGTGGTAGGTGGAACGCATGTCCGGCTCGTTCTGTATGGAAATGGCCTCCAGATTAACACCGTTGCTTTTCAGGTAAGTGGCGTAGTCGTTCAGGTAAGTGGCGTAGTCAGCATAGTTTGCTTCTTTCAAGTAACCGATGTGTTCAACCCCGTTATCATCCGTGTAAACGGCAGCGATGTGGTTGTTGGTTTTCCATTCGGCCGGCATGGTCCAGGGACTGGCGAAGATGATCAACCCCAGCGACTGAGCCAGCTTGGCCGTAGCCAACGATTGACTCCAACCGTTCCTCCCTTCGGGGATGTATAGGCGCATGATGTTGTAGCCAGCATCACTGTTGGCGCCCCAGACTTTACGAATCTCGGTTTCCGACATGTGGTTGTAGCCAAATTGAGGGCTGCATACGAAGCCTCCGAAACCGGTAATCCGTTGGTGCTTAAGCGTGCTGTCAATCCTGACCGAGGCGGTTTTGGTGGCCGCCTGGACAGGATTAAGGGTCAGTATTGTCGCTATACTCAGTAAAACGAGGGAAAGAAATCGGTTGTACATGAACAATCGTGTCTTTGTTTGAAAAAGGAACGCTAAGGTATTACTTGAACAGCAAAGGCGCAAATTCGTTGAGGGCTCTGCGCCAGGTCAGCCATTCGTGGGCTGTGCCCTGTGATTCGGAATAGACAATGTTTTTGATGCCTTTGGCTTTGAGGGCTTCCACCTGAGCCTTCGGGCTGTTCTCTTCCGTGCCGGTACCGATGTAAAGCAGGTTCATCTGTTTGTTGAACGCGTCTGCGTCTTTAAACAGGCCATTGAAAGCCGTATCCAGGCTGTTGTCGCCTCTTAGGAAGAAGCCGCTGAAGGTACCCATCCAGGCGAACTTGTCCTGGTTGGCCGAAACGGTCATGCAGGTTTGGAAGCCACCCCTGGACAGACCGGCCATGGCCCTGTTCTGTCTGTCCGTTTTGGTTCGGAAGGTTTTGTCGATGTAGGGAACCAGGTTGTTGGCAAAGATTTGGGTGACATCACCTTTGGCTTCACGTACGTCGGGATTGGTCTTGATATCACCACTGGGCATGACCACGATCATGGGTTCGGCTTTGCCGGCAGCGATGAGGCCATCCATGATGTTGGCCATGTGGCCTTGGTTGGACCAGCCGTTTTCGTCTTCACCCCAGCCGTGCACCAGGTAAAGCACGGGGTAGCGTTTGTTGGGCTGTTGTTCGTATTCAGCGGGCACGTAGACATTGATGTGGCGTTCCAGACCGTTGATGTCAGACCAGTAGTAAATAGAACGGATCTGGCCGTGGGGAATGGTGTTGTTGAAACGGTAATAATCACCTTCAGGCCCTTCCGGAATTTCGATACCGGAAGATTCCCAGTTGCTGCCAAAGAACGCTTCGCTGTTTCTGTCCATTACGGCAACCCCATCAATCAGGATGGCGTAATAATGGAAACCAACCACCTGAGGATCGGATGTGCAGGTCCAAACGCCCTTATCATCTTTCGTCATGTCGTACTTTTTGTTGCACAGGTCTACCTGTACCTTGTTGGCCGTTGGTGCGACCACTTTAAACAGGGCTTGCTTGGTTTGAGCATTGACGGCAGGGTAAGGTGACAGAAAGGTGTTGGTCGATGCCGGCTTGAAACCTTCGGGCAAAGTCACGGTCTGTTGACCACGCATCACACCGGCGAACTGGGCAAACAGATTGCCAGCCAACAGCATGACAACCAATACTAACGTTACTTTTTTCATGTTTTTTTCGTGCGTTTAAGGTTCTTATTTATGGGAGGATGCCACCTTTTTTTCTACCACTACCTTGCCATCGGAGTACACGGTTTTGACCAGGTACAAACCATCGGTGACAGGTTGACCCACCAGCGGTTGGCCGGCCAGGTTGTGGTATGTTTCAGAAACGATGAAGGCTGAAACGGAAGGCCTGTCAAGAGCGTTGGGGTCTTCAGCCACCTGACCGGCAACAGCGATGGATTGACCAATGGCTGAGATGGCACTCACGTCGATGGTACCTGCGTAATCGCCCTTGGTCAAACCGGCTTTCAAACGAACGTAGACAGTGGTCGAAGCCACATCGCTGCCTGTTCTGGTTAATGCCAGGTAAGGTGCGTAGCCCGTATCAACGGAGCGGGAGAGTTCAAAGCCTGCCGGCGCTTCCAGGTGGATGTCGTCGACCAATTTGCTGCCACTGACCACAAATGATTGAGCGGTTGAAGGACCGTTATTGGCTACATAGCTAAAGGTGGCCAAGGAAGTGCCCGATACTTTGATGGCGTCTTCAATGGCACCAGAAGCCGATTCTACCCCTTCAAAACAAATGTCATCCATGAAGAAGTTCAGGTCACCAACGCCCAATCCCCAGGCAAGTTGGGTGGCACCGGCTGTGAAAACCGTCAAACCGTTGTCGGACGCTTGGGCTCCTGTTGCCCAATTGATGCTGTCGGAAGAATACTCCAACTTGAGTGAAACCGGTCCTGCCCCTGATACGGAAGCCCTGTACCACAAGGATTGTTTGGCTGTAGAAACGAACGATGCCGCCGTTGAGTTGGCCATCATGTTCAACTGATTATAGACTTCGGTAGATCGATAAATGCGGAACTCCGTTCTGGGAGATGACCCTGAGTTGGCATTGTATACGATGAACAGGTAGCCCTGCATCAATCCTTCAACATAGCCGGTTGAGCCATTGCCCACCTTGTTGGGATCACCCCTGAGCAATACACCAATCTTGGTGTCGCTGGTGCCTGAATGGATGGCTTGACGCCAGGTGACGCTGTAATCGGTGGCCGTTTTTGAGAAACGATCCAGGTTGATGGTGCCCGTCGCATTGCGTTGCCCCGAATTATATGGCTTGAACATGTTGCTGGCATAGGAGCGGGTATCCGCGTACCTGACCACTCCACCTGATGTTGTGCTACCCTTACCGATGGATAGATACATGGCCGGTGGTGTCTGCGCTATTGTTGAAGGCTTATCATAATCGAAGTGATAGCTTCTTGTTTCAGGCGAAGGTGTTACGGTGCCTGACAAATCAATGGAAGGGCTGGTGGCCAGACCTGATTTCAAGGTGAGTGTACCTTGGTAACTTCCAATGGGAAGACCGGCTTTCAACCGAACATACACCGGCATGTTTCCAGCCGCTGCTTGTAGGGGTGAGATGTGGACAACTGAATCAAAGCCGCCTTGTGGCGTTAGCGATAGTTCGAAATAGCTGTTGCTACGGAGTTCCAGCGTGTCGTACAAATGGCCGGCTGCTACGGTGAATTGATCGTTGACAGAAGGACCATGTCCCTGGGTATAAGTGAGGTTGGCCAGTTTCAATACTGAGGTGGATAATTGGCTTTCCAGCAGTGTCAGGTTATCCATGACACCTGAAAAGTTGTTGCTATTCAACCCCCAGACCAATTGAGTACCTCCCACGATATAGGTGGTATCCGTAAAGGTGGTAGAGGCTGCCCCTTCCCAGTTTAGGCTGTCGGACGAACATTCAAACACCAGGTTTGAACCATAGGCGGAGGCTCTCAGCCAATAGGTCTTATTGGTCGGCACTGTGAAGCTTGACGTATGCGTTGCCTTGGCCGTCAATCCAGAAGCACCGGCCACATAGGGCTTGAGTAGGAGACGTTGATCGGCTGTGTAGTTCACAATAAACAAATAACCTTGTTTGAGCCCCTCAGCGTAGGCACAGGAACCCGCTTCTCCGTTTGCACGCAGCAACAAGCCCATTTTGGAACCGTCGGTGGTGCTTCCGGCCCTCCAGATAACGGAGTAATCGCCGCTCCTGTTGGGGAAAAGATCGAGTTCAGCCACGCCGGTACCGTTGAGGCTGCCCGATGAATACGTCTTGAGACCATTGTTGGCCAAACCGCTGTTATCGGTATAGAGGGCCACGCCCGCACTTCCCGACAATACGGTGATAAACTCAGCGGCCGGGGTAGTGGCGCTGTCTGAGGCTGTTTCGTTGTTGAAAGCGTAGTTTGGGGTGGCTATTCCATCGGTGATCACCATGTTGTCCAGGACCAGGGAATAAGACCCTGAACGCGTGGCTCTCAAGATGATTTCGTTGGCACCGGCCTTTAGGTTGATGGTACGGACATCCTCTTTCCAGTCGCTCTCAGAAGCAGAAGATCGGAAGATGGGGGTGGCTACTTTGACGCCGTTCACGAGCAAATCCAGGGAGGTGACGTTACCACCTGTGACGGCATAGCGGGTTTTCAGGGTATACTTGCCAGCGCGCAAAACGGTGACAGTATCCCTGACGCTGGCACTGGCACTGGTTCCAACTCTCAAGTAGCCTTGACCGGTGTAGTTGCGGATATTGCCATACTGGCCTCCGGTGGTGATGCCGGAAATGCTTTTGTAGTCAAAGCATTCGGCCTCGTATTGGAGAGGACCTGTATAGAAGGGCGGTGCTGTCGGTTGCACCAAGGTCGCTTCCGTATAGGCGGTGAGCCTTTCAGTGGCCGTGCCTGCGCAATTGATATCAACGTCCAGTGCTCCATTGTGCGTAACGGTCAAGGTGTAAACTCCCTCTGACCAGGCTTCGCTGACTACACTGGCCTGGTGGTTGCCCCTGTCCTTGTAGGTGAAGGTAGGTTTGACGCTGCTGCCATACACCTTGATGACGGTGTTTCGCAGGCCAAGGTTGATGAAGTTGTCGTAGTTGTTCAGGTAGAAACGGAGTTTGTCGGCGTATTCCTTCATGACACCAGCGGTGTATTGGGTCATGGTTACCTCTACCCGTTCACAGGTGTTGTATTTGAAAGGAATGGAGGCTGCAGCGTTGATGCCCGTTTTGAAAGGGTTGTAAATCACCCAGCCGTTTTCATGACGACCGGCATAGAGGGTGCCGGTGTATTCTTCAGGAAACTGCCCATTCAATTCCTGAACCTTGCTGTTGATGGTCGACCAACGGCTGGCGTAGGTCGATTTTTTTATCTGGAAGGGAAAGGTCTTGGCCAGGCTGTCGTTGAGGTTGTAGACAGTCGGAATAGTTGGGTAGCGACCGGTTTTCTTGAAGAAGCTCTTGTTGTCGGCCAGGTTGCCATCGCCGTCCATACGGTACAAGCCTTCAAACAGGGATGATGGACTACTGTAGATATCGTCGTTGTTACCCGTGTTTACATCGTTGATGATGACATACTTGGTACGGTCGATGACTTCCTTGCGGGTGGGAATGCGGACGGTTCCGTCCAGGATCTTGCGGAAAGCATCCACCGTGACGTTGATGAATTGGGGGAAGGTTTCCCAGTTGCGCTTTGAATAACCGTTGGTGGTCGATTGACGCCCCGTTTCGCGGAAACACTGGGTCCATATAAGTTCGGGTCCGTCGATGATGGTCGATCCGGTGAGCATCATGTGTTCCAGGTGAACGGATGCACCGGTGGCCATGGAAAAGTTGGCGCCTGCACCGGTGGCGTCTGTCCAACCGGTATCATCGTATCGAATACCGTAGCCACCTGAATAGCCGGAAAGGTAGGAGCCCAGGCAAAGGCTTTCCATGTCGCTTTGGTAGGATGTCTGCGTGTATTTTTCAAACAACAGGAAATTTTCCGTATAGGTTTCGCGAGCTTTCGCAAAAGCCGGGCAGCGCTTCAACATACCAATCGGGTTGATGGAGGGGCTCCATTGGTTGCCGCACCAACTCAAAAATACATAGCCACCGTAACGGTGACTCAGTTCAAGTAGGTTGGCTAAGTGATTCATCCTGTCCATCCATTTGGGTGACAGGGGATCACTGGGATCATCGTACCCCCAGAATTGTTCAGCGTAATTGATACCAATCAAATTGGGGTAATCGCGGTATAGTTCATTGTAGACCGATAAATCATGGTCGGAAAACTGGGAATAGCCGCCGCTGGCAATTTGAACAACGGCCCACATCCTGTTTTGGGCACAGGTGCGTAGCCAGGACTTGGCAATCTCATACCCGTATTCAGCTACCTGAAAGCGGCTGGTTTCTACATTGTGGCTGATAGACAGGGAAATGTTCATCACCACGTAGGGTCTGATATCTTCAGGAACAAGGTCGATGATTTTTTGGGGATCTGCGTAGTTCCAGGTGTCAATGTGCACCAGGTACATGGGCTGATTGGGTGAGACGGGACGACGCAGCGGGGCCGCAGCCAGCGTGCCCGCTACAAGAAGTAAGGCTGAAGCTGCCAAAAGCAGTTTGGACACCTGCGTCTTAAAGGAAACAAACGTGATAGATTTCATGATAAAAAAATGGGTATGGTTTGGTAGTTGTTGCTGTATGTCGGATGATTAATTAACCTCGTTGGGTTGCTTGGTATAGTGGAAGAAATCGACGTCGACGTAACCGCCGGTGGTCTTGCTGGCGAAGTTGAACAGTGCGAATTTGCTGCCCATAAACAGGCGTCGGTAATCGAAAATCATTCTGTAGGGATCTCCCATTGGAATCCAGTTGGCGTTGTCCAAACTATAATGGAAGGTGGCCAGGTCTTTACGAAGGTTGAAATTGCCGTCTACACGTAAGTATACCTTGTCTTGCTTGACTGCCACCCTGGCTTTTTCGGTGCTATCCACGCTCAAAACGGCTTTGGTGTTGTCAAGACGGACCGACAATTCGTAGAGTACCACGTATTTCTGACCTTGTTTCATCTCAATGGCCAACACACCGGCGTCACCGTTAAAGGCACTGATACCGGCGGCATCGCCTTCCTTCATGCCATCAACGTCAAACGCGGCCACACCGCTGCATACAGGGCCTTCCATGCGCTGAGTCAGGCTGTTGGGAGCCAGGAAGAGGTTGTCCACTACCCGGCTGGTCTTGAGGCGCAGGTAGCCTTTGCGTTCGGTCAAGGACCAGGCTTCATTAACTGGATTGTGGTTCCATTGCCAGTTGATCTTGAGTTTGTTGGTTGAAAAGTCATCGCTTTCCACCAGGCGTTTGCCCGTATCGTGGGGCTTGAGCGGTACCTCCCACGTCAGGGGCACATCGCCGTTTTCGTCACCCAACAGGGGCCAGCCGTCTTCCCAGCGTACGGGCATGAGCAAAGGCACCCTACCCACGCCGTTGCGGTCCTGGAAGATGAGGCCGTACCAGTTGCCCTTCGTATCGTCGACGATGCAACCCTGGCCGCAATAGGGAAAGCCAGCGAAATTGTCTTCGAGGATGACTTTTTTCTCGTAAGGACCGGTGATGTTGTCGGCCCTGTAGCAGACTTGACGACGGGGTTTGTTGCGAGGCCAGGAAATCATCAGCAGGTAGTACTTGCCTTGGTGTTTGATGACCTGACTGCCTTCCAACAGACCATTTTCCTCAGCATCCCGTTTAAACACCAGGGTGTCCACGCCGTTTGGTTTGACGTCTGTAAGGTCATCCTTCAATTCCCTGAGTTGACCGGTGCCGTAAAACACGTACACGCGTCCGTCGTCGTCAAAAAACAAGGACGCATCGTGAAAATGCTTGGTGCGGGTAATTAATTCCCATCGGCCGCTGTTGGGATCCTTGGTCCGGTAGATAAAGGAACGGAACGGCTGGTCGTTGGGTGAAAACAGCACATAGTAATAGTCCTTGTGAAAACGGATGGAGGAGGCCCATTGTCCCCTGCCGTAGACGGTACCATCAAGCAACTTGTACTTGTCATTGTCGGTGATGCTGTCGAATACGTAGCTGGCAATACCCCAGTGAACCAGATCCTTGGATGTCATGACGGGAGCACCGGGCATCAAATGCATGGTGGTGCTGATCAGGTAGTAGTCCTCACCGCGGCGGGTGATGGACATATCGGGCACGTCGGCCCACATGACTGGATTGATGCAGGTGGTGGTTTGTGCTGAGGCGGTCGAGGGCTCAAAAATCAAGTTGTCGATTTCCAACACACCGCCGCCTCCCTGTACGAGGAATAGGTCGGCTTTGGACGGGGATTTCTTGGTGATGTTGGCGCTTACTGTGGTCCAGGTGTTGCGTGCTTTACCTGGTTTGATGGTGACCTTGCTCAGCAGAGGACCACGCTCGCTGTTAAGCCTGATTTCAAGGGTGGTTTTTTTGGTGGCCTTGACCTTTAGCTGCACCTTGGCTGCCTGCTTGCCTCCGAAATCAACAGCGTTGTACCGTAGCCAGGCGCCTTTCTGTTGGAGGGTCGTTTTCCAGCCTTCAAACGGTCTGGCTGTGTCGTGTAAGGCGATGCTGGCTCCTGATGGGCTGAGGGCGCTATACCGGTCGGGTTCGATGGTTTTCCAGGCGCTGCTCATGCCAACACCTCGTAGGGTGGGGGTCACCTTGCAAATGGTGCCGTCTTCGTTGAAAAAGAGACTGTCTATCCGGGCAGACCGGTTTTTATCAAAGTTAGGAGAGTAATCGTTGTGATGGTAGAAGAGGTACCATTGTCCTTTGTAGGGCAGAATGGAGTGATGGTTGGTCCAGCAGCCCGAAGGTGATTCATCCATGATGACCCCTGTCATGGTAAACGGCCCCATGGGGTGGTTCCCGATGGCGTATTCCAGGCGTTCGGTCTTGTTTTCGACATGAGGGAAGGTGAGGTAATACAGACCGTTGCGTTCAAACACCCAGGGCCCTTCCTTGAGGCCTTTGCTGGGCAAATTGGGAATGATGAGGGGTTCGCCTTCAATTTCCACCATGTTGTCCTTGAGCTTGGCCACGAAAATGTGTTGCTGCGACCAGTAGAGGTAGGCCTGTCCGTCCTTGTCGATTAAAACGTTGGGGTCGATGCCGCTTACGCCTTTGATGGGTTCTGACTGCGCCTTGTAAGGTCCTTCCGGCTTATCGGCGATGGCCACGCCGATGCCAAAGCCCCTGCGCCCGTTGCCGTCTGCTTTAATGTTGGCCGGGAAGTAAAAATAGTACTTGCCGTTGCGTTCCACACAGTCGGGTGCCCACATGCTGTACGATGCGCTGTTTGCCCAGGGAACATCGTACTGGCTGACGATGCGGCCATGGTCAGTCCAATCGGTGAGATTGCCGGATGAAAACACGTGGTAGTCTTCCATGCAAAACCAGTCTTTCCGCAGGTTTTTGCCTTCTGGTGCAATAATGTCATGGGAGGGAAAGACGTAAACTTTACCATTGAATACCCTGGCTGAGGGGTCAGCGGTGTATTGGGTGTTTACGATGGGATTCTGAGCCTCTACAGGGGCTCCGGGTAGGTTCAGCGCCAGGCCGAATAGTGCTAGAACCAGTGTGTTTTTGCATGGGTGTGTCATGGGGGTAAAAGTACGGTTATTCTGTTCGTCTTTCTGTCGGTTTTGATAAGGATGCTTTCAGAATTGTAACAAGGGATTTATTCCTTCGATTTCGCGTCCTTTGAGTCGGAATCGGGATTCTCCTTTTTCTTTGATTCCGCTCCCCTTGGGGCGGAGTCGGGTATTGTCTCCGACACCCGTTCCTCAGGGCTTGCGTCCCCTAGACAGCGGCGCCGATCGTTCGTCTCAAGTGACTTCACGAAGTCGGCAATGCCGCTCTCGTCGTGTTCGCTGGCACCCTTCGTCAATGTTGTCGGATTCAACACCCAACTCCACTGCGGTGCGCTCCGGCATCAAAACCATCAAGAGATTAGCTCGTAAGAGAAGCGGTTTCGAAGGAAGAAGATACCGACTAAAAAAAAGCCCACTCCTTTATGGGGAGCAGGCTTTAATGGAAAAAGTCAACGTACTATTGAAACACTCAGCTATTACTTGCCAAGAATCACCAAACCACCGTTTTTCGGGATGGAGACCTTAAGCTGCTGTTTTTTCGATAGCTTGACAGTAGTAAGGCTGCCCTTCAGTTGAGCATCGTCCTGATACATGGATAAAGCCGTACCAGCAGGCAACAAGGAAAGATCTAGGCTGAGTTCAGCTGGGCTGTCTTGCGCATTGATGCCGGCAATGTACCAGGTGTCACCCTTGCGACGAGCCATGACCACATACTTGCCGGGGTAACCGTCCAGGAAACGGACATCATCCCAGGTCGTTGGCACTTGCTTCATGAAGTCAATGGCCCAGGTGGGTGCATCGGTCAAGTTGTTGGGGGTCAGGGCGAAGTGTTGCACACCACTTTGGAATAAAACAGCCGTGGCCAACGCATAGACATCGGAAGTCATGCGCTTGGAGCCTTTATTGGGGGTGTTGTTGGCGTTGTAGAAGGTGTTGAGGGTGCTACCACCAAAGTCCATGCTACCCACCGTGTTGCGGATGAAGGGATGGATACAGCCGTTGAAGGCTTCGTTGTTGCAACTGCCTTGGCCGAAATACAAGTTCTCGCTAGCCAGGACGGCTTCACTGGCAGCGTAGTTGGGATACATGCGTTCCCAACCCCTGGGCAGGGTGCACCCATGGAAGATGACCATAATACCGAAATCGTTGGCATCGTAGAGGATGTCTTCGTAGAGTTTCATGGTTACCTGCTTGTCGCCACCGAAGAAGTCGACTTTGATGCCTTTTACACCAATGCGTTGCATCCAGGCCATTTCCTTACGACGGGCGATGGTGTTGTCCATGATGCCACGAGGGCCTTGAGGAGCATCGTTCCAGTAACCGTTGGAGTTGTACCAAAGGTAAAGGGACACGCCCTTGCCGGCACCGTATTTAGCCAGCTCCTCGATCTTGTCACGTCCAATCTGGGTGTCCCACAGCGCATCCACCAGGATAGTCTGGTAGCCCATGGCCGCACTGAAGTCGATGTATTCCTTCTGCATGTCGTACTTCGTTCCACCGTCCATTTTCATGATCCAACTCCAGGAACCTTTGGTGTACTTGTATTCCTGGGAGGCTTCGTAGCGGGGTTCCACCACGTCGAAGGGCACGGTGGTTTCTACGATGGGGGTCAGGGATTCACCCAGGGTGATGGTGCGCCAGGGCGTTTGGCCGGGGAGGGGCAATCCTGGAGTCGCCGTACCGTTGCCATTGTTCTCACCTTCCATGGGGAAGCCGATGGTGTACAATCCGTCGGGATGGCCCAACAGGCGGCTACCGCAGTAACGGCTGTCGACACCGGTTTCGGATACAAGCACCCAACCCTTGTCGTTCACTTTAAACAGGCATGGGAAGGTGTAGCCGTTGTTATCACGACCATTCTGTCCCATGGGAGCATCCAGGCTGTAGCTGGTTTCGTAGCTGGGCATGGTACGGGCAAAACCCACCATGGAGCGGCTTTGCGGACACAGAAAGGTGGTGGTGCCCTGTGGGAACACAAAGCCGGTGGCCTCGCTGTTTACCACGCAGCTTCGACGATCGCGTTGAGGATATACCGTGTAGCGAAAGGCAATGTCGTTGTTGCTGACCCTGAACACGACGTCAAGCGCTGGTTTGTCTTTTTGGGTCAGGACAAACACCGCTTCGTTGGCCGTGTAGTGCACCTGACTCTTCTTGATGTTGGGCAGCGAATAGGTTTCATCCAGCGTA
The DNA here is from genome assembly GCA_012718945.1 of Bacteroidales bacterium. Classification (GTDB taxonomy): domain Bacteria; phylum Bacteroidota; class Bacteroidia; order Bacteroidales; family UBA1402; genus UBA8389. The sequence goes on along the minus strand of JAAYBL010000122.1, from coordinate 13,187 downwards.
CGGCGTTTAACCTGGTCGCTGAGGGTCAGATCCTGCGTGAAATCGCCCACGTTGGTATTCAAGCCCAATGGTGAGGCGTTGATAAAGGGTGTGCCTTTGTAGGTTACGCTATAGGTGGTCTTACCGGTTTCGTTGGAGAGGGTGACCAGCATATTGCCATCCGGACTGCTCACGGTCAGCTCGGTGGCCATGAGCGGGAGGAGGCTGAGCATCAAGCCCGCTATGGCTGAAAGCATTTTCTTCATGTAGGTGTCTGTTTAGTTGGTTGCGCCCGTCAGGGTGTCGTTGATGTGGAAGTAGTCAAAGTCGGCCCAGCCACCGGTTTGTTGGGTGGCGTAATTGAAGAGACCAAAGCGGTACCCCATGAAGTGTTCCATCAGGGTGTATTGCATCTTCAATTGGTTGCCAATGGCTTTCCAGGTCTTGCCGTTCAAACTGTAGTAGAAGGTTGCGATATCCCTGCGGTCGGTGAAATCGCAATCCACTTTTAAGTAGACCTTTTTCTGGTTGAGGGGCAGACGCTCGATTTCAGTAGGGGTGTCGGTTTGGTTGCTGGTCATGAACAGGTAGAGGTTGCCGTTCTCCTTTTTCACACCCACCTGACCAAACTTGCGCTGCAAGGCCACCAGACCGGCTACGTCACCGTCTTTCAGTTTGGAGGCGTCCAACAGGGTGTTGGCCGAGCTGACGGGGCCGAAGGTGCGTTGGGTCAGGGTGTTGCGAGCGTGCAGGAAGTCTTTGTCCAGTCGGCCCGTTTTCAAGCGCAGGTAGCCCTTGCGTTCAGAGACCGACCAAAGGTTGTTGTCAGGATTGTGGTTCCATTGCCATACCAGGGGTAAAGCCGGTTCACCTTTCTTGCGTGTGAATTCGTCGTCGTTGACGATGCCAGGTTTCAATCCTTTGCTGGCGGGCAGGTCGAGTTCATCGGGCACCTTGCCATTGACACCCAATACGGGCCAACCATCTTCCCAGGTCATGGGCACCCAATAGGGAATGCGGCCCACGGAACCGAAGTCGCGGAACAAGTAAGCGAACCAACGGCCGTCAGGCGTGCTGACCATACCACCTTGGGCCACTCCCTTGTCTTGCAGGGCTACACGGCCTTCCCAAGGACCGTTCAAACTGGTTGCGCGGTGAATGACCACCGTACGCATGCCACCAGCTGGCCAGGTGATGTTGTAGAGGTAGTAGTAACCGTTGACCTTGAACAACTGCGAACCTTCAGATTGAAGGCCGATTCTCTCACCGGCAGGGGCACTGGCGTTTTCAATCAATACCCGATCGGTGCCTTCAATGACGCCGGTCAGGTCAGGTTTGAGCTGGATGATACGCAATTTGCCGGCCCCCCAGATCAGGTAAGCCTTGTCGTCATCGTCGAAAAAGAGGGTGTGATCGTGGTAGGCAGGGGAGAAACTAATCTTTTTCCAGTTGCCCTTTTTCACGTCATCGGTGGTGTAGATGTAGGTTTTGTTCGTGGTCTGAGCGAATGTGGAGACGTAGAAAAGGCCATTGTGGTGCCTGATACTACTAGCCCAGGAACCGCGGCCGTAGGTACTTTTGCCATCCACCAGGTTGAGGGCGTCCACATCGTCGAGGATGTCGTAGCAATAGCTGGCTATCTCCCAATTGATCAAATCTTTGGATGTCATGATGGGTACGCCTGGTGCCATGTGCATGGTCGTGCTGCTCAGGTAATAGGTGTCACCCACCCGTGTCATCGACAGGTCGGGCACATCAGCGTGGATCACGGGGTTCTGGGCTTTTTGAGCGGCAAGGCCAAATGGAGCCATGAGAAACATGCAAATAATCACCTGCATGCTGAGTCTGGAGAGGTTGTAACTAAAATGGTTCATGGGTGTAAATTGACTGTTTGTCGGTATGAATAGTAGATGTGAAATTTAGTTGAGAGGTAGATTTTTATCCGATATCGAGAGAATGAATCCGTACTTGTAAGGTGTGTTTCCATCGATGGTATAGGCTTCCAGTGTGCGTGCACCCCATGAATCGTTTCCACCTACCCCTTTGATGTTGAGGTCAATGTTTACCGTGTTATACGATCGGGTGGGCAATTCATGAGCATGTTGATACGTTTCGAGGTCCTGTTCTTCATAAGGCCAAATGCGGAAACAAAGGGGCTGCAGTCCTCTGACATTCAACGCGTTTCCTTTTGGGTCTCCCAACGAGAACCAACGTGTATCACAGCGGTTGGCATTGTCCTGGGGCACCAAATAGTCGGTCTTGAAAGTGTCGACCCCCATGGTGTAGTGACCAAAGAAGGCGGCTTGTTTTCTATCCGGGTAGTTTTCAAAGGGCCCCCTTCCATACCATTCAACGTTGTTCATGGAGGCAGGTAGTTTCATTCGCATGCCAAATTTAGGTAATTGCGGTATATTTTCTGCCGTTGGCGTATAAATTGCCTCCACTTGAATGGATCCAGCCCCGTTAATGGTATAGGTCAACATATAAAACGCACCTACAGGTAGCTGTAAGTAGAAGGTTAGCGTTGTCAGACCCTTTTTTGTTACAGTGATGACAGAATCGAGGCTACGATGCTGCGCAGCCAGCCTCCAATCGCCCAGCCGGGTTACATAACCATTGCGGCGTTGGTTTTCGTTGGGCGGTTTCCAAAAATACGGCTCGAGTACACCTTGCAGACAATTCGTGCCTTTGTAGCGCCATTCAATCAAGGCTCCATTTTGTGCATCAAACAGGAGTTGGTGGCTGTCGGTGGTAACGCGGATGAGTGAATCCAACTTTTCAACCACAGGAGCTTTTCCCTCTTCATCCAGTCTGTTAAACGAATAGGGGTGAAATACAAACTGTTTTTTGGCAACGACAAATCCAGCATCGGCCCATGCGGTGGCCTTGGGTAATTTGGCGTACACGGTCAATTGGAGTTCTCCTTTTGGCTGCACCGTGTAGGGGATTTCCAATATATTGTTTGCGTTTAGGGGCTGTTCGTTCGATAGAATCACCTTGCCATCATCAAGCCACTCATAAACATAGTTGTAATCATTTAGGGTCAATGTTTCAAGTTTGCTGACAACCTGGATGTTGGAAGTGCCCTCGATGAGGCTGAAGTCAATGTGTTGTTGGATATATTGAGCCTCGTAATAATGGGGGTGGGGGGTACGGTCGGCACTCATAAGCCCGTTCAAACAAAAGGAACCATCATTGGGTTGGTCACCAAAGTCTCCACCGTAGGCCCAAAACTCATCCGTTTGTTTGGCAAGATCCAGGGAGTAAGGACGTCCTTTCAGGCTTGAACCATCCATTTTCTTGGGAATTGACTGGTCTACCCAATCCCAAATAGCCGCACCGGCCAGACTGGCATCCGACTCAATGACATCCCAATATTCCTTGAAGTTCCCCAGCGAATTGCCCATGGCGTGAGCGTATTCACGCATGAACACGGGGCGGTCATTGATTTTTTCTCCCAATGCCTTTAACGAGGCAGGAGGCAAGTAGCCTTCATCATACACATCGGACACCGAACGGTCGGAGTCACTGTATACCAGCCGGGTTGAGTCGATGGTCTTGATGGTGTCACGCATGGCACGTAGATTGAGCCCTCTGCCACCCTCATTGCCCAATGACCAAAACACGATGGAGGGGTAATTCTTAAGCCGTTGAACCATGGACACGGCTCTGTCAACGTGAGCCTTGGTCCATGCCGGGTTGTCGCCCAATTCTTTATTTCCGATTCCATAGCCATGCGATTCCTGGTTGGCATCAACCATGACGTATAAACCATACCGGTCGCATAGTTCGTAGAAATAGTCAGCATGCGGATAGTGGGCTGTTCTGACCATATTGAAATTGCCCTGCTTAATCAATGCCACGTCCAGTTTGGTAGTCAGTGAATCTACATATCGCCCCGTACGAGGGTGGTGCTCGTGACGGTTCACCCCCTTCAGTTTAATGCGTTTGCCGTTGATGGATAAAAATTCACCTTCCACCTTGATGCGGCGAACGCCCAGATGGTTGGTAAACGATTCGATGATTCCCTTTTTATTCCGAAGGGTGAGGTTAACCTCATAAAGGTAAGGATCTTCTGATGACCACAGTCTGGGATTGGACAGTTTGTCGGTGAGTGTGACGGTCTGACTGCCCATTGCCTGGAGTGTGTTGATGCTTTGTTCTCGCTTGATATGGATGGAACGGCCATCCTTATCGACGCCATTGATTTCTATGGTTGCGACACCATTTTTAATCCGTTTGGTCGATTGGTTGCTGAGTTGCAGACTGGCACCCACGGTGGCGGTGGAAAAATCTTCGGAGGGTTCGGCGATGATCGTATAATCGGCAATCTGCGTTTTTGGTCGTATCCACAGTTCCACAGGCCTGAACAGCCCACTCAGACGCCAGTAATCCTGATTCTCAAGGTAACTGCCGTCAGACCAGCGGTACACTTCAACAGCCACTTTATTTTCCCCTTTTACCACATAGGGGGTGATGTCAAAGCTGGTTGCCGCGTAGGAGTTTTCGCTATAGCCTACCTTATGACCGTTTAACCAAATATACATGGCCGATTCCACCCCTTCGAAATACAGGTAATACTGTGACTCTTCGCTGACTGACTCAAGATGGAATGTTCGGATGTATGAGCCAACTGGATTGCGGTTTTCATAGCTGTACCAATGCTGGGGCGGTGTACCCATCACGCGTGGTTGGTCCCGTTTGAAAGGGTATGAAATGTTGACGTAAAGGGGTTTTCCGAAGCCTTGCAACTGCCAACTGCCGGGCACCTGAATGGTATCCCAGGTTGAATAATCAAAAGTTGGTGTGAAGAATTCTTTAGGCCTTTTATCAGGGTCGGGAGACCATTTAAAGGCCCACTTACCGTTTAATGAACGAATGTCCGTGCGGTTGTTCTTGTGAGAGGGGAGAACCAAAGAACTGTGGTAAGGCTCTTTATTAATACCAATGACGGCCGGATTTTCCCAATCTGGCGCTTCTTGTGCTCCTACGCTTACGGCAAGCAAAAGTAGCGGTATGATCAATTGTACGCTTGTTCTCATTAATGAGCGATTGTGATTAAAGGGTTGCATCCTTGGTCATCGGATTGGTGTATCAAAACGTTTTTGGGGGTGTTACCGGTTTGGAGGGAGCCCCGAAATAACTGGGACGTTGGTTTTCTGGATTGATGACGATGGTTTCCAGCACGACCTCGGGATCAATCATGTATACTGATAGCGTGTGGAGGCCTGGTTCTTTGACATCCAGATCAACATCCAGCCAACGAATATTGTCAAAGATCTCATTGCGGCGGTGTTTACGATGAGCTACCAGCGCCAGGTTTCTGTTGATTGGTGGTAGTGGCTTGAGCACCTTCGATTTGGAGAGATTCTCTGGCGTATATTCATTGAAGGTGTCCACCAATCCTTTTCTGGCATCCAGGATTATGAGCTTTTCATCATCCAGCCCAACGGCTATTCGTAGCCCTCGTTGTGGTTGCACATCCTGGGTGGGCAGGATGCCCAGGCAAACAGTGGCTTTTCCCTTGTTGGGCAAGTACACTGAATAGTCAAGACGGGGTGCCTCCGAGGGTTCTGCACTGGGCGCAGTCACTGGATGGATGCCCATGCAGGCCTCTGAACGTCCAAGGTCGGGAAGCGTGATCCATTTGGCGTGATTGCCGGGATGATTGGCGTTGAAATGGTTGGCCGGTATACTGAATTCTCCGGTTAAATTACCAAAGAAAGGCTTGTCGGTCTCCGGCCAGGGTGCTTTCAGGGCCTTCAGACCGACGTACACCAATGTTTCACCCTGCTTGATGGTTACGGTACTTTCCGATTGGCCGTTTGGCAGGTTGTCCCAATCCAGGTCGACCAGCAATCGGTTTTCCTTTTCCACGATGCCTTTTTGGGCGCTTAGTTTGACCCAAGGTTGATCGGCACTGACTTCGTAGGTAAACGAGCCCACCCCTTTGTTGAAAATATCAATATAATAGGCATCGCGGCCAAAGGCGTCGAATGTGGGGAGCTGCGCTTTTTCGTCGGGTCCTGGCCATGCCCACTCACTACCTTCGACAGCCACCCCCATGGTTGGCGTGTTGAAGGGCGTGACCATGGTCAACGTAGGCAAGGTGTTGGCGCGTGGCATGGACCATTGGGTGTAACCGATGTGTACATCCGACATCATATTTTTCCATTTTCCCTTGGACAGGGTGGTGTTGTAGTAGTCACTGAGTTGTTTGTCAATCTCGAACAACTTTCTTGCCTGCTCGGCGTGGTCGTTGGCACTGACACGGCCCTGCTTGGCGTACAACTGGTTTCGACCGGCTTCCAGGTAGATGTTGGCCACACCAGCCGAAGCCTTGGCCGGGTAATAGACCAGTTGATAGAAGGCATCCTGCGCCTCAGGAGCGATGAGGGGTTTCAAGGCTTCTACTTTGTTAACCAGCTCGTTCCACAGTCCGGCAACCCTGTCGGCTTCGTGGTAGTTGACGAAACTGAAGATTTGGGTGCCTTGTACTTCGGGTTTGCGCCACAGGTTGTATTTGCCGTACGTTGACACCACCTCGGCGATGGCTTCAGCCTGGGCTGATCCAAACTGACGGGCAGCCCAATCAACGGTGTAATTGTGCAGGTTATCCGGTGTATACACATCGGGATTCCAGGCATAACGCAAGATAAAATCAATCGGGTATTCCTTGGGTTTCAAATCTCCCACATTGATAATCCAGAGGTCGTCCAGTCCGGTACGATACGCCAGGTTGAATTGTTCGTAGAGCTTGGGAATGGTCGTGGTGTTGACCCAACGGTCGTTCCAGGGGCCGCCATTCATGTCGATGTGGTAATACAAGCCCATCCCACCAGGACGCTTTTGTTCGTTCAGAGGGCCTGTTCGTCGAATGTACCCCCAGTTGTTGTCGCAGAATAATAAGAGTACATCGTCAGGGACGGTTAAACCGGCGTCGTAGTAACGCTGAACTTCGGTAAAGATGGCCCACAACTGAGGAACCTCGGCAGGATTCTTACCATAGGTGGTCCCGATGATGTTGCGCTGGTTTTTTATGACATCCCTGAGTACACGCATGTTGGCTTCGTCGCCTTCCTGGCTGAGCGCCACGTCACCGTCACCACGCATACCAATGGTAATCATGTTATCAAACCGTTTGTTGCGTTCCAACCCTTCCGTGAAGAATCGATCAAGTCTTTCCTTGTTGACGGCGTAATTCCATGGGCCCACAGTCTCCTTGCGGCTGGTGTATTCCTGGTGCGCCCTCATCAAGGGTTCGTGGTGGGATGTGCCCATGACGATGCCGTATTCGTCGGCCAGCACCGGATTCATCGGATCATCCTCATTGAAGGCCTTGCCCCACATGGCTGGCCACATATAATTGGCCTTCAGCCGTAACAACAATTCGAACAGGTGCGTGTACATACTGGAATTGATACCACCAAAGGAGGCACGGGCCCACCCGCCGAAAGAGGGCTCCTCATCGTTGATAAATAGACCGCGGTACTTGACCTTGGGCGATGGCTGGACGTATCGCCCGTTCTTGATGTAAATAGCTTTTTGATGGGGTACGGGGACATCGGCCCACCAGTACCAGGGTGAGACACCCATGTTTTCTGAAAGGTCGTAAAGTCCGAAAATAGTGCCCCTCTTATCACTACCGGCAATGATCAGGTTGTTGTCTACCGTTTGAATCAGGTAGGACTCCCATTGACCCTTTATAGTGCTGATATCCAGTTTTTTTCTGGCGACAAGCTCGTCAATCAACCGACTTTTACCGATGGTGCCCACAATAACGACACCTTTGCCGGGTTTGGAGGCTACTGTCACCTTCGCCGCTGTGCCTGTTACCTTACGGACGTCATCGGCCACATCGTTGGCGGCTCGAATGACGCCCTTCCAATCGTCGGGGTCGACGTAAATGGACGCCACTTTCTCTTCATGGACGAAGGGAAAGGACTGAGGGACCCGGGTGAAGGTGACGTAATCCTTCAACGAGGCTGAGGCTGATGTGATCCCGACAACGTGGTAAACGGCGATCAGAACCCAAACAAGGCAATTGCAACGGCTTTTGATTGTATCGGTGTTTATCGTTTGGCAGTTATAATGACAGGGTTACCGCATCTCCCGTATATCGTTGCTGAATTTGCAGGGTGAAGACCTCGCTTTCACGCCCCTTCGTCTTGCAGGGGTGCAAAACGATGGTCAGCTCTCTTTCCACCAGCATGCCGGGGTAAGAGCTCTGACGTTTCCCAATGGTCAAGGTCTGTTCCTTGTCGTTCCAGGCAAACGGAATGGTCGAATAGGCGCCTTGTTCGTATCGGTAGCTGTCGCCTTCGTCTTCGTAGAGGGTGAAGCTGGCATCAGCCCCTGAATAGATGTGGATTTCCAGCTCGCCGGTCTTGTTTTCGCCCGTGTGTTGCATCACAGGCCCCATGGGAATAATGGAACCGGCCTTGACATACAGCGGAATCATGTTTTTGGGGGCATCGGTCATATAAGTGCTGCCACCTTGACGGATCAGACCCGTCTGGAAATCATACCATTCATGACCGGCCGGCAGGTATACGGGCCAAGTCGTGACGCCCGGTTCAACAACCGGCGCTACCAGTAGGGAGGGTCCGAACATATATTCGTAGGCTTGTTCCAGTGCTTTGGGGTCGTTGGCGAAATCCATCACAAAGGGGCGCATCAGCGTTGAACCTTCGTTGGTAATCTTCCAGGCTTCCGAGTAGATGTAGGGCATCAGGCGGTAACGGAGGTTGAGCATCGTTCGCAGGTTGTTTTCCACGGTTTCGCCGTATTTCCAGGGCTCGGTTTCGGTTTGGTAGCCGTGCATGCGGAAAATGGGATTGAACGTGCCCCATTGGAACCATCTGGTCAGGATGTCGTGGTATTTGGGGTCATTGTATTGGGAACCCCCAGGTCTGAAAAAGCCACCGATATCGGTGGTCCAGTAAGGGAAACCGCTGGCTGTGAAGTTCAATCCGGCGACGACTTGTCGTTTGTACGTGTCCCAATTCCAGCCCACATCTCCCGACCAGTTGATGACGCCGTAACGCTGCTGGCCAGGGTAGGCTGAGCGGGTTAGGATGCAGACGCGTTTGTCATTGGTCACCGAGCGCTGGCCTTCATAGACAGACTGGCTGACCAGCAAGGGATAGGTCAACCGATAAAAGTCGCCGGGGCCCAGGTGAGTGGTCACGCCGTGCAAGGCATCGTTTTCGGGCTCCACCGCATCCATCCACCAGGAATCGACGCCGTTGTCAAACATATTGGTTTTTAGTGTATTCCAATAATCGGTGCGGGTGACAGGATTGAAGTAATCCAACCACTTGGTGCCCGGAATGAAACGTTTGTTGGCGACGTAGGTTTTGCCAATGGTCGAGTTTTGGTCGGGATTGGACCAAATGGAAATGTTGAAATGAACATCCATGGCGTGCAATTCCTCGATAAAGGCCTTGGGATCAGGGTAGTTGCGGGCATCAAACTGAGGCACGCCCCAACCATTCTGTCCCCAGTATTGCCAGTCCTGTACGATGACGTCCATGGGTAATTTGCGTTCCCTGAACTGTTTGGCCGTTTCTACCAGGTGGTTGGCCGATGTATAGCGTTCACGACATTGCCAAAAGCCATACGCCCATTTCGGGAACATGGGGGCCTCGCCCGACAAGTGGCGGTAGGAGCCGATGACCTCGTCGGCCGAGCCGGCAAAGACGACGTAATCCAAGCGTTCGGCGTGGGGCGAGCGGAAGGTAATGTGGTCGGTGGGTTGCCGCCAGGACAGGGTGGGGGTGTTGTCGGCTTTGCACAGCACTTCCACGGTGTGTTCACCGGCTTTCAAGGCGATGGCTTGACTCACCGTAGGTGGCAGCCACATGTTGCTTTGGTCGATGATGACCTGCCCGTCAACGGAGAGATAATGCCGGTTGCCCATGCTGCCCAGATCCAGGAAGATGGTGTAGGTGCCATCGGCAGGTACGCTGAACCGGCCGTCGTACACGGACTGGTTTTGCGCCACACGTCGGGTGCCTGCTGTGGTGGTGACGTCGGCCAACTGCTCATTTTCCATTGCTTTCTGCCGCTTGGTCAGGGCAATGGCTTCGTCGGCCGGGTTGTAATCGGTGAGCCCGTATTGGTGCCACAGCATTCCGTAGCCTTTACTGGAGAGCAGAAAGGGAATGGCTATCTGGCTGTTGACCTGGGTAAGGCGTCGACTGATGGTCCTGATGTTGAAGTGTCCATCCTGAAACTGTCCCAAACCGAACAAGTGTTCATCAGGGGGCGACACAAAGGTTTGTTCAACAAAAGCACAGGGCTCTCCTTGCAGCGTGGTGGGCTTGAACACCCTGGAGCCTGGCTTTTCTGACAATAGGAGACGGCCACGACCGTCAAAGAACGCCAGGTGACCTGTTCCCAGGTTGGCCTCGACCTTCAGGTTTTTCAGGGTAAGGGTCGCTTGACGACGGTTTTGTTTCACCGTAAACGTAGGCGTCTTGATCGGTGTGGTTAAGACCCATTCAGGCCTCAGGTGGGTTTCCTGTTCACTGAAGGTGACGCGAACGGTGTTGTCGTTGAGTGGTTTTAGGTATAAGGTGCCTTGTGGTAAGTCTATGCTGATGCCGTCTGCGTGACGGATCAAGGTTGTTGCTACATCGGCAGTTGCCGTCAGCGTGCCCAAGGAACAAAAACACAGGAGGACTGAGAAAAAGTAACGTTGCATGTCGTTGTTGTTATTATTTGAATTGCCACCAGTCAAAGGCCAGTGTCGAAGCGCCTGAACCCTTGAATACCAGGTACAGGTCGTGGACACCCTTGACTTTTTCCACACGGCAGGAAATGGTCGACCACACGGCTGGTTTGCCGTCCTTGTCCACTGCACAGGTGCCCAACAAGGTGCCATCAACGCTGTTGAGGCGGATTTCGATGCGGCCGTCGGCCCAGGTTCCGGACAGGCTGGCCTTGAACTGTTTGGCTCCCTTGCCGAAGTCAACACTGCGTACACAGAGGAAGTCACCGTCGTCGATGCGGGTCACGTGAACACCCTTGGTTGCGTTGCCGGCTGTCTTGAGCCCCTGCGACCAGGCCATGGTTTCGGCTTCCGTCCGTTTGTACGGGTTGAGGTTGGCCAGGGGATCCTTGACCCCTTCGCTGGTTGGTGTGATCAGGGGCAAGCTACCATCGGGGTTGAAGGTCACTTCCTCTACGCAAACAGAGCGTTTGAAACCTCCGCCACCAGGCAAGGCGCCGTTGTGGTAAAACAGGTAGGTTTTGCCTTTGAAATCAATCAGTCCTGGGTGGTTGGTGAAAGCGCCTCCTTTTTTAATGACGTGCATGATGGTGTCACCGTACGTCCAGGGGCCTGTGGGGCTTTTCGCGGTGGAATAGGCCAGGTGTTCAGGTACGCCACCGGCCGGGTACAACAGGTAATATGTATCCAGACGTTTGTACAGCCAGGGACCTTCTTCATACGAAGAGGGACGTTTGATGGTGTCCTTGTGCCTGATGTAAAAGCCTTCCTTGGTCAACGGTTCCTGCACTACGCCCAGTGTTTGGTCGTATGACAGCATGTCGTTGTTCAACTTGACGTACCACAGGTTGGGATTGCCCCAGTACAAATAGGCCTGATTGTCATCATCGATGAACACGGTGGGGTCAATGTATCCAAAGCCCCTCAGCAAGGGTTTGCCCAAAGCATCTTTGAAGGGTCCTGTGGGATTGTCGGCCACGGCTACACCAATGGCATTGCCCCCTTTCTTCTCGTTTACCGGCACATAGTAATAGAATTTCCCGTTGCGGTAGATGCATTGGCCGGCCCAGGCATCTCCCCTTGACCACTCGAAGTCCTTGTACGACAAAATGGAGCCATGATCTGTCCAATTGACCATGTCGTCGGTGGAATAACAGCGCCAATCGTTCATGCTGAAAAAATTCCGAACGGTGGTGTCTTCGTCGTGGGAAGTATAGACGTACAGCCTACCGTTGTATACCATGGGGGCGGGATCGGCCGTGTAATAGGTTTGTACGATGGGGTTGAAAGCGGAGGCTGTTGCAAATGTGAACAAGCACGCCGCCAGCATGGATAATCGATGATCAAATAGGCTCATGGTGTATTGGGATAGGTAGATGAATAACGGTCAAGGGTTGAAATGGGTAGGGATATGGATTATTTCTGGTACTGGCTAATCAGCGGCAACGCCACCAATCGAACGAGAAAAGTTCACCTTCGCCTCCCTGGAAGACCAGGAACAGGTCGTGTACACCTTTGACCTTCTTGAAGGAGGTCTTGATGGTCTGCCAGACTTCTGCCTGATCGGAGGCATTCACGGTACAAGTACCCAGGAGGGGACCGTCTTTGCTGTCCAGGTGGAGGGCGATACTGCCACCACTCCAGGGAGCGACCATGGCTTCAAAGCGTTTGGCTCCCTTGCCGAAATCCACAGCCTTGATCTGGATGTAATCGCCGGCGTGTATCTGGGTCAGGTACACCCCACGTTCGGTTGTTTTAGTCGATTTAACACCTTCGCTCCAAGCCATTGTTTCCGCTTCGACGCGATTGAACGGATTGATAGTGCCTACCGGTTCAGGTCCTTCCACCGACCAGTAGTGGCGGTTGGAAATGGATCCGTCGGGCAGGTAGGTGATTTCATCCACATCGACCGAGCGGCGTTCGTAGAAGGTGCTGGTGGATTGTTTCAGTAGGTCGTAACTGTGGCCGAAGCAATAGGATTTACCCTTGAAGTCGATGATGCCGGGGTGGTTGCCTCTGGTGAGGTTGGAGGCGTCCACAATCATGCCCTTGTACGTCCAGGGGCCGGTGGGACTGTCGCTCATGGCGTAACCGATGCCTTCGGGGCAGCAGGTAGAAGCGTACGACAGGTAGTAATGCCCGTTCTTCTTCCATACCCAGGGACCTTCCTGGTAGTTTTTGGGTTTGGTCGGTTCCTTGACCACGTCACCGGACGTGGAAATCATGTCTTCGTTCAATTTGACGTAGTAAAGGTCGGGGTTACCCCAGTACAGATAGGCTTGTCCGTCGTCGTCGATGAAGGGAGTGGGGTCGATGTCGTTCCAGATGTGGTCAGTGTCGACCAAACGTTTGCCCAGGGGGTCCTTGAAAGGGCCGTAAGGGCTGTCGGCCACCAATACGCCAATGCCGCCACCGTGTACGGGGCAGTAGAGGTAAAATTTGCCGTTGCGTTCGATGCATTGAACAGCCCAGG
>JAAYBL010000121.1 GCA_012718945.1 Bacteroidales bacterium | reverse complement strand
CTCGGTGGGGATGACCCGTTCCGTCACGGCTACTTCTTCCCTGCCCGCCTCCATGAAACAATAATCCTTCACGAAACAAGCCAGGAAACCGCTGGGACGAACAACTTGAAACTGCATGGTACGAGGGGATGAACCCGCAAAGTACGCAATTAGTTTGTTACCACGCAAGTATCGCTGCAAAGCCGCCGCCTGATGCCATGTCAATGACCAGGCTATCGGATTTATCTACTTGTTTTACTTCCCGTTTATAATCCTGAGCGTAGTTGTCGGCGTTGATGCCGTCTTTCATCACTGTCATGGTGTAAGCACCGTCAGACAGGAAGTCGAGGGAGACCTCCAGTGTTCGTGGCGTGGCATCCGTCATGGCGCCCACATACCACGTCGTTCCCTTGCGGCGAGCCACTACGATGTAATCGGCCACGGCGGCGGCCAGCACCCTTGTCTCATCCCAGACCGTGGGAATGCGGGTAATGAAATCGACGGTTTCCTGCTCCTTTTTATAGATGGAAGGCGATTCGCACATCATCTGTAGCGGTGATTCATACACCACGTACTTGGCCACTTCATGGCAACGGGTACCCAAGCCCATGGGCCGTTCATAGCTGACCTTATGATTGATGGGATGGGCGTTCAGCATGGCACCTGGGGTGTAGTCCATGGGGCCGGCCACCATGCGGGTGAAAGGCAGGGTCAGGTTGTGCTCGGGTGTGATGTCGGCACTCCATTTATTGTTCTCGTTGCCTTTGACCCCTTCGTATGTCAGCACGTTGGGGTATTTACGGCGCAACCCGGAAGGTTTGAAGGCACCGTGATAATCGACCAACAAGTTCAGGCGGGCACATTCGGCGGCAATGCGTTCGTAAGACGCCACCATGTATTGGTCGTTGCGTTGCATGAAATCAACCTTGATGCCTTTGGCGCCCCAGTTGGCGTAGGTTTCAAGGATGGTCGTCATGTCCGCATCCAGGGGCTTCCACAACACCCAAAGGATGATGCCTACGTTTTTCTGTTTGCCGTAGTCTATCAAAGCCTTCACATCAATGTTAGGGTTGCAGGCGGTAATCTGGGTGGTCGATTTGGTCCAACCTTCGTCAAGGATGATGTATTCAATCGCATTTTCTGAAGCAAAATCAATAAAGTACTTGTAGGTCTCCGTATTGATGCCCGATTTGAAGTCCACGCCAAAAATATTGTTCGCGTTGTACCAATCCCAAGCCACCTTACCCGGTTTGATCCAGTCTGTTTTTTCCAAAACACAGGGATCGGACAGCTGATAAGTGAGGTTACTCTCCACCAGGGTGGCATCATTATCGGTCAGGACAAACACCCTCCATGGGAAAGACTTCGCTCCATTCACCTTGGCAATATAGGGGGCTTCTTTGGTGATCATGTCGTTGCGATCGGCTCCGCGACGGCTGGGCACAGTTTCCAACACATAGGGCGGAAACTTGGTGACAAAGCCGGCTTTGCCGTTGCTGCGAAGGAACATACCAGGATAATCGTGCAGGGCTGTCTCTGTCACCAGGACTTTGGCCTTTCCAGGTAGTTCCACCAGCAAAGGCAGGCAGCAAAATTGCTTATCGGTCAAGTCGGCCAGTTTGACGTAGGGATACCAACTTTCGTTGTGTGAATAAGTAGACACTTCTTCGGTGAAATAACAGGCGGCTCCCGAAGGAAAGTTCAAGTCCATTTGTTCGTCCATCACTTCTGAAACTTTGCCGTCTGTCTTGACAAAGCGGTAGGCCACTCCATCGTTGTAGGCCCTGAACACCAGATTGTACCCTCCCTTGAAGGTCATCGTCAGTTCCTGGCAATGATCATCAATCAGGGCGTCCTTGTGGGGAACCACCGGTTTGATCTGGTTTTTGATGACCTTGACGGCCTGCTTAGACAAACGAGGCGCTTTGCCCAGGGTTTTATCAGCCAAGGTCATGGATACAACAGCATCGGTAATCATGGGTTGGCCTTTCAACGTGGCCGACCAACTGATGACATCATTGACCTGGACGGTCACCACCACCTGACCATCAGGAGATGACACTTCCAGTTGTTTGGCACTCAGGGAAATTACTCCGAAGAGCAACATCAAGGCTGCAAAAAATGTGGTTCTCATGGATCTGAATTGCATTAGAGGCGCACTAAGGTAGTAAAAATGTGCCTACTGATACAGCCCCGACGTCTGATTTGGGGGATTGTGGTAGAAAATTGGGGGTTTGTGGCAGCACCATTTCGTTCGTTAAGTGACCGGAGCGATACCATTACTAAAACTGATTAAAAAAGAGCGGCCAGCCAATAACCACCAGCAAGGCCCAAACGCCGTACACAGGGAGGTAGCCGGCAATGGTCTGCTCAACCACGATGAGCGGCTTACGCTGGAAGCAAACCCGGTAAAGCTGCAGCATAATCAATGTCAAGTGCCCAAATATCAACATATTGGAGCCAAGTACAGCCAATCGATTGGGAGTGAGACCAAACTGATCTAGGCGGTAAATGATGGCAGACAAGGCCAGCAGGTTGACAATCAATGTCACAAACGACAACACAAAAAGCACAATCTCCCCGAAACGCTGACGTACGCCCTTACTGGCTTCGGCAACGGAAAATATAATCAACACCATGACTCCCAGCAACATCACATTGAACACCAATAAGGATTCCCTGTCAAGAAACAGGTTGTTGTCGGTGACGGCCAGACTGATAAAAAACGCCACCAATGTAATCACCACAACCGGGGTGAACAGGGTGGCGATCAAGGGCGCTACGCGGCTCACCAAACCGGGGAAGGTCCTGATCAGGTAGGCAGCCAGGATAGGTACTGCCACAGCACCCCACACAAAAATATACTGGGTATAGAGGGGTGTGACGTCTAGGTTGGTAGCAGGTTTATGTATACTGCCGTGACGGCAAAGGCCCCCAAAGCTAACCACTTTTGGAGGGTTGACAGTCTATTCCGCGTTAACAAGTTGTAGCCTAGTAAGCCAATCAGTAAGATCAAACCTCCATTTTGGAGGTAGTAGTACTCTTCATTGACTGATAAACCAGCCCATGCCGGCAACTTGATCAACAGACCAACGACCAGACACATCAACAAGGCCTTCAAAAGGTTCTTGACTTGCCAACCTTCACCAGAAAGGTTTCTATCAAGCGGTTGTTCGGCATCTAACCTTGCCAACCAAAAATCGGCAACCGGATGACCTTCCAACTGAGGATAAAGCGCACGTAAATCAGCCTCAAAACGCTTTGGATCTGAACGATACAACCGCTCTAGTTGTACAAAATCGTTCAAACTCGCTACAATCGTTGCCTTCATACCGCTGCACGTTAGTTATCCTGGAAAACTCAATCCTAATGACTAGCCAACTACACAATGGAAAAAAAACTATTTATTCTCTTAACGAACCATCAATGAAATTACAAGTGAAAAAAGCCATTACGTGTTATTGTTCAATACAGACGCAAAAATTTTCAGTGGATTAGTCCAACGTAACAAGACCTCATTTTTTTGTATCTTAGCCCACCCAATCAAACTAGCTATACGCCCCTTATGAAAACGACGTACTATTTCCTCCTTCTGGCCATGAGCCTGCTGACACAAACCACCATCAACGCACAAACACCCCGCTTTGACAATCCGCTGGCCGAGCAACGGGCCGACCCCTGGGTGCACCGTGCCGATGATGGCACCTACTACCTGATTGCCACCGCCCCCGAATACGACCGCATCGTCATCCGGAAAGCCACCACCATCAACGGCCTCAAACAAGCTGAGGAAAAAGTGGTTTGGCGCAAACACAGCACTGGTGTGATGGGACACCACATCTGGGCACCCGAACTGCACCGCATCAACGGCACCTGGTACATCTATTTTGCTGCCGGTGAAGCTGAAAACGTTTGGAACATCCGCATGTGGGTGCTTTCCAATACTGCTGCCGACCCCATGGAAGGCCAATGGAAAGAAGAAGGACGCATCAAAACCAAGCTGGAATCGTTTTCACTGGATGCCACCACCTTTGAACACAAGGGCAAACGCTACCTGATTTGGGCGCAAAACGTACGGGGCGGCAACCACGGTACAGGCCTGGTCATGTCTGAAATGAAAGATCCCCTCACGCTGGTTGGCCCTGAAGTAGTGCTGACTGAACCCGACTTCAACTGGGAAAAACAAAAATACAACGTCAACGAAGGTCCTGCCATACTGAAACGCAACGGCAAGATTTTCCTCACCTACTCTGCCAGTGCCACCAACCACACCTATTGCATGGGGCTCTTATGGATTGATGAAAACGCCGACCTGATGAATCCCGCCAACTGGCACAAATCACCTGGTCCCGTATTCTACACACAAGAAGACGTGAAGCGGTTTGGACCAGGCCACAACTCCTTCACCGTGGCTGAAGATGGCAAAACCGACGTGCTCATTTACCACGCCAGGGATTACAAGGAAATCAAGGGGGAAGAATTATCCGACCCCAACAGGGCTACCCGTGCCCGCGTACTGGGGTGGTCAGCCAGCGGTTTCCCCGACTTCAGGCAGTTGGTGGGCGATTGATTGTTCAAACGTTCAATCACCACACTCCATCTTTGGCAACACTTTTTTTCTATATTTGTTTGCGAATAACCACAAATCAGGGAGTATGACCTTTACCGCCATCGATTTTGAAACAGCCATGGATCACCACATTTGCGCGGTGGGTATCGTCTGTGTGGAAGGTGGCGAGGTGGTCGATGAGTTCAGCGCCCTGATCAGGCCACCGGGCAACCAGTACAGTTGGTTCACCATCAAAGTTCACGGCATACAGCCCCATGATACAGCCAACGCCCCCTCCTTCCCCGATTTGTACCCCGAAATCGCCAAACGACTCAGAGGCCGGGTGGTCGTTGCCCACAACGAAGCGTTCGATCGTTCCGTCCTGAAAAAGACGATGGCAGACTACGGACTGGATTACAGTGACCTGGACCTACCCGAGCCCTGGGAATGTACCTGTCGGATCTTTCGCGCCAAGGGATATCGCCCAGCAAACCTGGCGGCCTGCTGTGAACGATTGGACATTCCACTTAATCACCACGAAGCCTTGAGCGATGCCAGGGCCTGTGCAGCGTTGTATCTTACCGCCATGAATCAGCGACAAACCATACCCTGCTACCATGATTGACCTATCCATCATCACCGTCAATTACAACGGCCTGGCAGTGACCGTCGATATGCTGAACAGCGTCGAAAAACACCTGAAAGGCTGCCGGTATGAGTGTATTGTGCTCGACAACGGATCGCGCGAGAACGAAGCCATTCCCCTTCAAAAAGCCTTTCCAGCATACACCATCCTCAGGAGTGAGGTCAACCTGGGTTTTGCCGGAGGTAACAACCGCTGCCTTGAACACGCGAGCGGACGCTACTTGTATTTTCTCAATAACGACACGTTGTTGATGGACGATACCGTGATGAACCTGATCAATTACCTGGATCAACACCCGGAAATCGGCGCCTGTTCTCCCAAAATCAGGTACTTTCAACCAGCTGACACCCTCCAATTTGCCGGCATAACAGCCATGTCCCGCGTCACATTGCGCAACAAGGGTCTGGGATTCGGAGTACCAGACAGGGGACAATTTGAAACGCCTCAACCCACCCATTACCTGCATGGTGCAGCCATGATGGTCAGCCGGGCAGCCCTTGAGATAGTCGGGCCATTGCCTGAGGTGTACTTCCTTTATTATGAAGAAACCGACTGGAGTGAGGCCTTCAAACGCCATGGATTTGAATTATGGTACTTGCCCTTGACCACTGTTATCCACAAGGAAGGACAATCAACAGGATCGGGCAGCCCACTCAAGCACTATTACCTGACCAGAAATCGCCTGTTGTTCGCCAAACGCAACAGAAATAAAACTGATTTCACACTGTTCGCCCTCTATTTTCTCTTCATATCCTGCACCAAAGATCTTTGCCTGTTTACCCTGAAACGCAAGTTTCAACACGCCAAAGCCATACTGGATGCTTGCAGGGATTTCTTTGATGGTCACTACGGCCAACGAGCCTAAAGTCCAGTTTGTGTGGTGAGTGCGAAAACCGTACCTTTGCCGAAAGGGACAGGTCTTCGAGTAAATACCCTCACCGCTGCATCCGGTAGAACTTCGTACACCTTGACCAGATTATGAACAACTCCCCTCGTCGCACAATTATGTCACATTTGAAAAGCCAACTTATTTCGATACTCTTCGCTCTAACACTCTTCCTAAGCCTAAACAGCCTATCCATACAGGTTTCGGCTCAGATCCAGGCCGACCGCAGCCTCTTTTTCAGCGTGGGAGATACCGGTATTGCCAAGCCCATCCGCTTTGGACTGGACACCGCCTGGCCTGATGATGCCAACATGCGCAGAGGGATAGCCTTTATGGGTGCTGACAACGTCAAAGTGGTCAGAGCTTCCTTTCAACCCACCATGCCCTTGGTCAATGGAGACCTTCAAACAGCCCAAATCAACGACCTCAACAACCGCCTTAGGTTGATTAACATGGTTGGACCGCACACCGAGGTCATGCTCAACTGCGACCACCCCTCGGTGGACCCCTGGTACACCGGACATCCCGAAAACTGGGCACAACTGATGGACGTCACCACCCGTCGGGTACAGGAAAAAGGCCGTAGGGTCGTCACGATTTCTCCCTTCAACGAACCCGACTACGGTTGGGGGCAAGACGGCTTGAGTGGCTTTTATGCCATTGCCGGTGTACTCAGGACCAATCCACGCTTTGACACCATCCGCATCAGCGGAGGCAACACACTGAACACCGATCAAGCGCTAAACTGGTACAACCAACTGAAAGACAGACTAGATGAAGGCAATACCCATCAACTGGCCGGCAGTTTCGACAACTACGCCAACTTCTACAAAGCGGTAAGAGCCAACGGTCACCACGCCACCAATGATGAACTGCACAATGTGATGGAAGCCATGGTGGGTGTCGAATACGGTATGCAAACAGGCGTATGGTGGGGTACCGCCGAACTGGCCAGGGGCGAATTTGTCAAGGCCAGCAACGGCAAGCGCCTCGCCTATGCGGAACACCGCCCCAACTGGACGGCCGCTTCCGTATACCGCCATACCAACGGCAAAGTCCAGGCTTTCTTCGGTTCTTCGGAACGGCAGGCAGTCACCACCTCCTACGATTTGGTTTCTACAGACAGAGACCTTTATTTCGATGGTGAGGGCCCACAACGTTTATACACCCTCGTTATGCCGGGAGGTACCGGTTATCAAACGGGACAGACCAACGCTGAGCGGGTGGTCAACATTACCTGGGGCGAAGACATCCAACCGGTGGTCGGGGGCAAATACAAACTGGTAAACCGTCATAGCGGCAAAATCCTGGAGGTAGCGAACGCATCGACATCAACAGGTGCCAACATCTGGCAGAACCAATATAGCGGTGGCACTCACCAACAGTGGAACGTGACCCCCGTCAGTAGCCGGGTAGGTGGCGATTTCAGCTATTTCAGTCTGACTGCCGTCAACACCGGATTTTCACTCGATGTCTTGAACTGGTCACTTGACAACGGTGGCAGTGTCATTCTTTGGAACAATGCCCAGGGTGGCAACCAACAGTGGTTTCTTGAATACGCCGAAAACGGTTGGTTTTACATACGCAGCCGTCACAGCAGTCTTTGCCTGGGCGTGGTCAACAACAGCCTGTTGAACAGGGCCTATGTCCGTCAACAGACCAAAACTGGAGCCGCCAGCCAACAGTGGCGATTCCTGGCCGTTGATGCCGTTATTGACACCACAACTCCACCTGCTCCAACCGGCCTTATGGCAACACCCCTGCCGGCTGCTGTCCGCTTAACCTGGGAACCATCCAGCGATACAGATACCATTCGGTATTCAGTATTCAGAGCCGACTCCGCCAATGGTCCATTTCAAACCCTAGCCAGAAACCTTGTTTCAACGGCCTTTGTGGATAGCAGCGCCGAAAACGGCCAGACTTACCACTATGCTGTCAGAGCTACCGATGGCTCACTGAACCGTTCGAACAGGTCGGCCACCGTCGCTGCCGCTTCCACCGGTGCCAGATCACTGATTGCCCAGTATTCCCTGGATGAAGGCACATCGCACCTGGCCTTGCCTACTACCTTGTTCAACCACAACACCCTGACCATAGCCGCCAAGGTGTATTGGAAAGGAGGTGCCAACCTCCAGCGCATCCTCGATGCCTATTACGACCAAAACAACAACTTGTACCTGACGCCCAATACGTTTGAAAAGAAAATGCGTTTTGCCATCAAGGTCAACGGTAAGGAACAACGCCTCATTGCCGCTCCTATACCGGTGGAACAATGGACACACATAGCCGTCACCCTCGGGGACAGCCTGGCTACCCTTTACGTGAACGGGATTCAAGCCCAGTCTTCAGCGACTGTCACTAACAGGCCCAACACGTTCAAGCCTATGCTCAACTACTTAGGCAAGGGATATGCGGCAACCGCGCAGTACAATGGTGCCATCGACGATTTCAAGGTGTTTAATTACGCTCTTTCCGCACAGGAAGTCGCCGCCTTGGCTGGGATAGACACAACGGTCAGCAACACCGTGATTCGGGATGCCGGAACGACCTGGCAGGTATGGCCCAATCCAGCCACCGAATGGCTTCACCTTGGCTCCAAACCAGGAGAAACCGGAGTGGCCACGCTGGCGTCCAAGCTTGTCTTGTACGACCTCAACGGCCGTGCCATCCTCTCCCATCAACTGGAGCCCCAAGAACGTATGGAAATGCCGATACGCGGTATCTCTGCCGGCACCTATATACTGATGAAGACCAACTCATCGGAAAGCACCGTACACAAAGTTGTGATTAAGCCATAGTCTGGCAAGACTGACAATAAAGAGTCGCTTTATTCCTTGGCCAATGGTAGACTGACCTTGAAGGTGCTGCCCTCCCCCCTGCGGCTCTCAACGGTGATTTGACCACCTTGTCTGGTTACAAAATCGTGCACCAGAATCAAGCCCAAACCGGTACCTTTCTCATTATTGGTACCCGCTGTAGAATTACTGGAATCAATACGGAAAAGTCGGTCTATTTGCTCATCCGTCATACCTATCCCGGAATCCTTAACACAGATGGTCGCCGTTTCGGTGTCTACCTCAACGCTGATTTCTACTCTGCCACCTGTAGGGGTAAACTTAAGCGCATTATTGATCAAGTTGCGCAGGATGGAATCCAACATAGGTGGATCAGCCATGACATACACTGGGGCACTATTTACTTTGTCAACCAAAGCAATATTCTTGCTGACAGCTGATGGCAACAAGGCACCTATCACGAGATCCAAAGCCGAGCGAAGTTCAACCGGTTTTGGATTAAAATCCAGATTTCCTCGTTGGAACCTGGACCAGGTCAACAGATTCTCCAACAATTGGTAAAGGCTTTTTGATGAGGTCGCAATGTGCTGAATGAGTTCGCGACGCATGTCATGATTCAACTCGTCGTACTCTTCTACCAACACATCGGAAATACCCATGATGGCATTGAAAGGATTCTTGATATCATGAGCCATGACGGAGAAAAATTTATCCTTGGTGGCCACCACGTTGACCAAAGCTTCGTTGACGCTCCTTAACTCCGCCGTTTTTTCATCCACCATTTTTTCGAGCATCTCTTGCCTGTGTTTAAATCGGTATACCCGCCACCAATACAAAAGTGTCAAGGCGAAAGCTATGGCAAAAACAAGCACAAACTTAAACCACAACGTTTCGTACCATGCCGGCAATATGGTGATGTTCAACAAAGTCCCCTCTTCATTCCAAATTCCATCGTTGTTGGAGGCTTTCACCCTGAACACATATTTTCCCGGATCCAGGTTGGTATAGGCTGCCTCTGTCTTGTTGCCTACATGAATCCAATCCTTGTCAAATCCCTCCAACATGTAGGCATATTCATTCTTTTGTGGATTGAAATAATTGAGCGCAATAAAGCGAAGACGGAAGGACGATTGTCTGTAGTTGAAAACAACATTTTCAGTATGAGAAATATGCCTGGTCAACAAACCATCAGCGCCATCTATAGCTACCGGCTTGTTGTCAACCAACAAGGCCGTCAAATGTACTGGAGGTGCCACATCATTGGGTACGATGCTGTCAGGCAGAAAAACGTTGAAACCATTTTGACCGCCAAAAAATAGCTCTCCGTTGCTACTTTTGAAAAACGACCAGCGGTTAAAAACGCGGCCTTGCAATCCATCCTGGATGGTGAAATGGGTACACCTCAACATCGGTCGTTCGGGATTTTTACCTGGCAACACCCTTACCTTGGTCAATCCAACACGGCTACTGAGCCATAAATAGCCTTCACCATCTTCCAGGATACCTTGAATGGAGTTGTCGGATAAACCATCCTCAACAGTATACCGGTGAAAACGTCCCATTTTTGAATTGATGAGATAAAGACCGTTTTCATCACCCCCAGCCCAAAGGCGTTGACGGCTATCTTCAAACAAAACGTTCACGGCTGGCAATAGTGTGCCTGTCTCATCAGACACCTCAGTAGGGTATAACAGGATAGAATCACTGTCGGCTTTCTTTCGAATAAGCCCTATCCTATCTGAGGCAAACCACAGATCGCCCTTTGCATCGGGAAAGATGTCGAAGGTCGAATTGTAATTGCGATCACCCATGGACTCTGGTAAAGAAACAAAACGGTCACTGACCGGATCCAGACGATAAGCACCGCTAGCAAACGTGCCAACCCATAGATGGCCGGAGTGATCAAAAGCCAACGTGTACACGCTGTGTGTGTTGGAGTTAGTGGGATCGAGCAGTGGATAATGCTTCACCAGCACCAGGTCATCGCCCTGTATACGGTAATGACTCAATCCTTCCAACCAATAGCCCACCCAAAGGTTGCCAGCCTTATCGGCCAACACAGCCAACACCTTGTCACTAGCCAGAGAATGAGGCTTTCCGGGTTGATGTTGAAAATAGGTAAACTGCTCCTTTTTCGAATCAAACCGATTGAGTCCACCTCCATCTGTTCCTATCCAAATATACCCTCGCTCATCTTCAGATATGGCTGTGACCGAGTTGCCATGCAAACCATCCGGGCTTTGACGGAATTGACGAAAGCGATTGAATCGTTTGTCATACAAACTTATACCGCCCCCCCCAGCAACCGATCAGTGCAATACCATCCTCACTTACGCTGATATCTGTCAAGTTGTTACTGAGCAGGGAACGATCGGAAATGCGGGGTTGATATTGCTGGACACTCTTGGTTTGAGGATGATAGATAAACAATCCCTCATTGCCCGAGCCAATCATGATGCGACCATCTGGCAATTGCAGGATGTCGGCCACATTCAACCGTTTCCAGTCTTTTTGGGTATTGGGTTCAAACGCACGCATCCGACCAGTGTTGGTATTGATGATATCAATGCCTCCGTCAAAGTAGCCAATCCAGACATTATCGTTCTTGTCCACCATCAGACTGGTCAACATATTGCTGCGGAGTTTCCGCTCCTTCACATCCTTTCCGTAGCGTTTGAAGCGGTTTTTGGTATCCAATGCCAACAGGCCAAAGCCTTTGGAGCGCTGAAACGCTATCCATCGGGTGCCTTTACTATCTTCAACAATGGAAACACAGGTAGACATCAGATCCGGAGGGATAGCACCTTCAAAAGGATTGTACAAGCGACGGGATGGCCAATCAAAAATATAAACACCATACAGACAGCCTAGCCAAAGGTGACCTGTTTTATCTTCATAGATTTCAATGACTGCGGTACCATAAGCCAGGGGTATGCGCTCAAAGTTATCTTTATCCCTGTTGTACCGTACCAGGAAGCCATTTGTGCCCAGCCAAAGGTTGTTGTGACTGTCCTCGTATATACAATTGATGTAGTTGGATGGTAGAGAGGTTGAATCACCAGCCACTTGCTTGTAAATAGTGAAACTGGTTCCGTCGTATTTATTCAGGCCATCAACCGTTCCGGCCCAAATATAGCCCTCACTGTCAATAAGCGAACTGATCACATCACCATGGGATAGCCCCATATCAGTGGTTAGGTTCTGAAAATAAACCTGTTCACCGTGAACCGCCACGCTCAGCACAGTGAATAGTAAAATCCACAGTCGCTTTACAACCGTCATGGAGTGCATTTTTCTGCAAGTTATCCAATTATATGCATTTCTCCAACCAACCTGGCGAAAAACAAACACCCTATAATAATTGTTTTTTTTATCACATTAATTATTGCCCTATCGACCAGTGATTTGAAACAATTTGATAAAAGCGGAACCATCCCGGGAAGGGAGTGGGCGACCCGGGATGGGGGGAGATTCAACGGTGAAAATAAACCGTAAAGACCTCCTTTTCTTCTGCCTTGATCCAATGTTCAAATCCTAAGCTTAACGTCTTATCAATTAATGGAGCAGGCATAAAAGTCGCTCTAATCGCCAGGATGTCGCCATCAGCCAGGTATTTAAGTCTGGCCAGCACTTCGTGAACGGGTTGCTCCCCTCTGTCCAGCAATTGGGTGACATCGATGGTATCGACCACCACAGCCGGATCGAACCAATTCGGTTGGTGAGTTTGATACGTCGTTTCTTCTGTATTCAGCGCTTCAGCCGTTGCTTGGCCTACCGCTTTTCTCAGCGTATTAACCAGGCCATCCACCGGCAGGCGGGCAATGGTGGCTGCCTGAGCTATTGTCGTGACTTTGGCGATGGTCTTGCGCAAAACCGGATTTTTGAGTTTTACAAAGACAGGAGCCGTGTCGATGAGCAGCGACTCTAACTGTGGGAAGTCGGTCAACAGGTCGGCCACCGTCGTTTTGGGGGTGATGATACGGGTCGCCATGGTTACTTCTTTTCAGTGTACGATAAGATGCGTTGTTCACCCTCCAACTGTCGGCGTGATGTCAGGTTTTGGGAAACCTCCAACGTGCCCAGGTATTCACCTTGTTCGTCTCTGAGGGCATAATACTCAATGTGTATGAATTGTCCTTTCGACTGGATCCAGAAAGGGGCGTGCGAGGCCTTGCCGGACTTGAAATCCTCCAGGATCTTTTCAACGATGTGCACACTGCCTGGAGGATGGCATAGACGTACATCCCGGTTGATGATGGAACGACTGCGTTGGAAAACACGTTCGTTGCCTTGAGTGAAATACTTTACCTTGTCGTTCTTGTCTACAAAGGTCAAATCGACGGGCAGGGTGTTGAGGATGGCCATAATTTCAGCGGCCGTAAAACTACCCGAAGGCAACTGTAGGGCCCCTTGCTCATTGAGCGTGTGCTTCAGCTTATGCTCATCACCGACCAAGCCTTCTGGCTGCCATTCCACTTTGGGATCATAAAGCGTGAAGCCATACTCCAGGGTTTGCTTATGAATCTGCCACCAATCTTCAAGTGTCAACACATCCATGGCCATGGGAAACAAAATGTCTTCTTCTTTGGTCGTCATTTCAGCCAAAGCCTTGAGGGTGGGATACACCAATATTTCCAGTGCATCCTCCAGATCGGAAGGTTTCAACGCTTCATCGCGCAGTAATTCGATACAGCCTTTTATCTGTGCCCTGATTTCATCGTGCTTGCCCCACATCACAGCCGGTGGCCCGGTTATGCCGGCGCGTTCCAGGTAGGGAAACAGGAGGTATTCCTTGCGTTGGTAATGCTTGTCCACATCCATCAGTTCGTTGAACATGCCCTGCAGTTTGTAACGGTAACCGGTAAACATGTCGGGACCTACGCCCTCCAATTGGTCGAGCAGGCTGCTGGCTTTTTCAATCACATCGAAAAGGGCCTGATTTTCATGTATCATAACATCCAGTGGATGGCCTTCCGGTATAGGCAGCGCTTCTTTCTGGTCTATCATGCCGTCCAGCACTTCCCCGTGTACATCACACAGGCGGAGTACCTCTTCCTGCGGCAGGCCTTCGCGCATCAATTGTTGTTCTACCTCCACGACTTCATCGTAGGGTATGTCCTTTAGCGTTTCCTTCAAACGACGTCTGACATCGACAGGATCCTTGCCTTCATGCAGTTCCAGAATAAGTTTACGGAGCGTTTCCTTGCGAAACGCGGCATTGTTGTTGATCAATTCGCTCATTTATGTGTGATTTTTGTATAAACGGAGGTCTGTTGTCCCATGGCCAACGATTGGATGGTTGTTTGAGAAACCAATTGATTGACGGAAGCTCTGATGGGTGCGTATTGATTGTGCAACGCACAGGGGTGATCCTCGTCACAGTGCTTCATGCCAAAACCACAACCACAAAGCACCTTGTCGCCTTCCGTACTAAGGATGACATCCCGTATGGGCAAGGCGGCTTTATCGGTGTCAAAAAAGAAACCACCGCCTCTCCCCTTTTGAGATAAAAGAAAACCTTGTCTGACCAGATTCTGGAGAATCTTTGCAGTATAAAAACGAGGCGCATCGATGGCTTCGGTAATCTCATCGATACCTGGACGATGGCCTTCATTGTTTTGGCGCTGGATGTAAACCAGGCTGCGTAAGGCGTATTCGGTTTCTTTGTTGAACATGAGATATTTAATTTTACTGCTTATCTCCTTTAGTCAAGTTATTTCAATTAATGCATTGATAATCAATAAAATACACGAAAATCACAAAAAACACTTAAATACTTGGTATATAGATGCTTACAAAAAGCAACTTGAGCGAAGG
>JAAYBL010000120.1 GCA_012718945.1 Bacteroidales bacterium | reverse complement strand
GGCATGTTACCGCCTGCACCGTTGATCAGAATGTCGATGTGTCCATATTTGCTGAGGATTTTTTCCCGTACACCTTTCAAAACATCAAGGTTCAAGACATCTGTTTCAAAGAAATCAGCCTGGTAGCCGGAAGCCAGGATTTCAGCCTTCAGGGCTTCTCCGCTTTCGGGATTGCGGTCAAGAATCATCACGGTTGCACCTTGTTTGGCCAAGCCAGCACACATGGTACGTCCTAAAATGCCACTTCCGCCGGTGACGACGGCTACTTTTCCTGTTAAATCAAACATTGTATTCTATATTAGAGGTTAAACATGAGCGAATCATTGTGCTTCGTCCACTCAAAGGTAACGATTAATACCATAAACCGCTTTGGAAAAGATGGTGTTATCGTTCAAAAAGGGTGGACGATTATACGCATTCAAGCACTGTTAGGTTTATTTAACCAGGGAAAAATCGAGCTGTTTGCGCTCCAGGT
Organism: Bacteroidales bacterium; assembly: GCA_012718945.1. GTDB lineage: Bacteria > Bacteroidota > Bacteroidia > Bacteroidales > UBA1402 > UBA8389. The sequence continues at coordinate 2,100 of JAAYBL010000120.1, read as the reverse complement.
TGGCCCTGGTAACCTGAATGGTGACAGGCTGCCCCAATTGATAGCACTTATGCTGGCGTCTTCCCTTGAGGCAATAGTTCTTCTCGTCAAACTCATAGAAGTCATCGTCCAGTTCACGGATAGGAATCATGCCCTCGCACTTGTTCTCGTTGATTTCCACGTAAAGTCCCCATTCAGTTACGCCCGATATCACCCCTTCATAGGTGTTGCCCACCCGTTCGGCCATGAATTCCACCATCTTGTACTTGATGGAAGCCCGCTCGGCCTGAGCGGCCAATTGTTCCATGGCAGAACTGTGCTTGCAAAGATCTTCGTACTTATCCTGTGAGGCCGATCGGCCGCCAGACAGGTAGCGATCGAGCAGGCGGTGCACCAACATATCTGGATACCGGCGTATGGGTGAGGTAAAATGGGTGTAATAATCAAAGGCCAAGCCATAGTGCCCCTTGTTGACCGTGGAATACACCGCCTTGGCCATGGAACGGATGGCGACGGTCTCAATGAGGTTTTCCTCGCTCTTACCCTGCACCTGATCCAGCAAACTGTTGATGGATTTGGCCACCTCTGTCTTACTGCCAGAAGCCTTCATCTTATACCCGAAGCGTTTGATAAACTGCATCAGGTCTTCCAACTTTTCGGCATCGGGCAGATCGTGCACCCTGTAGACGAATGCTTTCGGAGCCCCGGATTGCCCGATGTGTGTGGCAACCGTCCTGTTGGCCAACAGCATAAATTCCTCAATCAATTGGTTGGATTCTGTCGCTGATTTTACGTAAACACTGATGGGTTTGCCCTTTTCATCGATGTTAAACTTCATTTCCCAGCGGTCAAAATTGATGGCACCGGCAGCGAAACGTTTTTGGCGCAACAGCTTGGCAAACGCGTTGAGTTGAAGTATCTCTTCCTTGAAATCGCCCTCGGCCCCTTCAATGATGGCCTGGACTTCTTCATAGGCAAAACGGCGGTTGGAATTGATCACCGTGTGCACGATGCGGTATTTCTTGACCACAGCGTGGCTGTCCATCTCAAAAATACAGGAATAGCAACATTTGTCCTCGTTGGGCCTGAGTGAACAAAGGCCGTTGCTGAGACGTTCGGGCAACATGGGAATGGTTCTGTCCACCAGGTAGACCGAAGTGGCCCTGTTTTCGGCCTCCTTGTCGATGATGCTGCCTGGCTTGACGTAGTAGGTCACATCGGCGATATGCACCCCCACTTCCCAGTGACCATTGGGCAATTTTCGAATCGAGAGGGCGTCATCGAAGTCCTTGGCATCGTGAGGGTCAACGGTGAAGGTAACCACCTCCCTGAAGTCCTCCCGATTGGCTATCTCTTCTGCAGGAATGGCTTCGGGTATGGTTTCAGCCGCTTTTTCCACAGCCTCCGGGTATTTATAGGGCAAACCAAATTCGGCCATGATGGCGTTCATCTCCGTGTCGTTGTCACCGACATCGCCCAGGATATCAATCACCTCGCCCATGGGATTTTTAGAGCGTTCCGGCCACTCAATAATACGCACCAACGCTTTCTGACCTGTTTTTCCACCTTTCAACTTATCCTTGGGAATGAAGATGTCATTGGCCAACCGCTTGCTGTCGGTAACAAGAAAAGCATAGGATCGTTCCACCTCCAACACACCCACAAAAGTGGTTGTGGCGTGTTCCAGAATGGCAACGACTTCACCTTCCGGTTCACTGTAAGTCTTCTTGGCTGAATGCAACACCCTGACACGGTCACCATTCATCGCTTGCTTGGAATTACGTTCGGCGATAAAAATGGGATCGCCCCCATCATCGGGCATCAGGTAGTTCTTCCCATTCCGACTGCGCTTGATCACACCCTCCAGGTAGAGTCCGCGTTCGTTGAATTTGTACTTGCCTTTACTCACCTCAATGAGGTGGTTTTGCACCGTCAATTCAGTCAGACATTCTGCCACCAGCACTTTCAATGCTTGCTTGGTCAAGCCCAGGGCGTTTGACACCTGTTGGTAATTGAATGTTCTGCCTGCATCTAGGGCAAAAAAATCGATAATGGCGACCATAAGGTCTTTCTTTTTGATGCGGCCTTTGTTGGATGATTTCACGGCTTATTATTTTAGTT
>JAAYBL010000119.1 GCA_012718945.1 Bacteroidales bacterium | reverse complement strand
TGGATGGCGTCCAGGTTGGCGGTACTGATGTCACTGACGGCGATGTCGGCGGCCTTGAAAAGTTGACCTTGGCTGAGGCCTCTGGCCATAGCGCCGCCCATGTTGCCGGCGCCGATGATACTGATCTTCATGCGTGTTGTGTTTTTAGAGGTTCCGAGGCAGAGCAGGTGTCAAGCCGGCTGGCCAGCCACTTCAACGAAGGCTTCCAGGAAGGTGTCGGCCTGTGCCAGGCTCAGGGAGAGCGGTGGCAACAGCCTGATGACATGCGTTCCGCTTACGCCTGTAAAGATATGCTTTTCAAACAACAATCGGTGCCTGATTTCCTTGATGGGTTGGTCAAATTCAAGGCCTATCATCAAGCCTTCACCCCTTACTTCTTTGATGAAGGGGAGTTGGCGTAGTTTTTCCAATAAGTAGGAGCCTACCTTGGCCGCATTCTCTACCAGGTGTTCGGTTTCCATTACTTCCAAAACGGCCAATCCGGCGGCACAAGCCAGGTGATTGCCACCAAAGGTGGTGCCGAGCATACCGTAAGAGGGTTTGAAAAGTGGACTGATGAGCAATCCTCCCATGGGGAAGCCATTGCCGATGCCCTTGGCCACGGTAATCAGGTCGGGCTTGATGCCTACATGTTGATGGGCAAAGAAGGCCCCGCTGCGTCCGTAACCGGATTGGATTTCATCAAGGATGAGCACGGTGCCGGTTTCCGTACAGGCCTGTCTGAGTTCTTTCAAAAAATGAGGCATCGGTACTTGGATACCGCCAATACCGACGATGCCTTCAATGATGACGGCACAGTATTCTTCGGAAGAGAGCAGTTGTTTGGCCGTCTTGATGTCGTTCAAATCAACAAAACTGACATCGAGGTCGTGGTTGATGGGGGCGCAGATCTTGGGGTTGTCCGTTACTTGAACGGCAGCCGAGGTGCGTCCGTGAAAACCTTTGTGGAAGGCCATCACTTTCTTGCGACCGGTATGGAATGAAGCTAGTTTTAATGCATTTTCGTTGGCTTCGGCTCCAGAGTTGATGAGAAAGAGGCTGTAGTCGTCGTAACCGCTAGCTTTGCCCAGCGCTTGTGCAAAGTCTTGTTGCAGGCTGTTGATAACTGAGTTGGAGTAGAAGCCAAGGGTGGCGACTTGTTCAGCTAACCGTTTTACATAGGTCGGATGGCTGTGCCCGATGGAGATAACGGCATGTCCGCCATAGAGATCAAGGTATTGCTCACCCTTGTCGTCCCAGATGGTACAACCTTGTCCACGAACGATGTTGATGTTAAACAGGGGGTAAACGTCGAAAAGATGCATGGTGTGTTGTATTAAAAACCGATGGATTTGAGGCCCAAACCGGTGGTTTCGTCCAGTCCGAACATCAGGTTCATATTCTGAACGGCCTGGCCTGAAGCGCCTTTCAGTAAATTGTCAATGGCTGACAGGATGAGTAGTTTGTTGCCGTGTTTCTTCAGCTGAATCAAGCCTTTGTTGGTGTTGACCACCTGCTTCATGTCCAATTCCTTATCGGTCAAATGGGTGAATGCGGCCTGTTTGTAGTAGCAGGCGTATAGTGATTGGGCTTGTTCGAGAGTGCCTTCGAATTCGGTGTAGATCATACTGAAGATACCTCTGGCAAAGTCTCCCCTGACCGGAATGAAGAGCAGTTCCTTGTCGAAGTTAGGTTGCAACTGCTTCACGGACTGGGTTATTTCTTCCAGGTGTTGGTGAGTGAAAGCCTTGTATACCGAGATGTTGTCGTTGCGCCAGCTGAAGTGGGTGGTGGCGCTGGGTTTGACACCGGCACCCGTGGAACCCGTAATGGCATTGATGTGCACATCGCTTTTGAGAGCACCGCTTTCTGCCAGGGGCAATAGGGCTAACTGGATGCAGGTGGCAAAACAACCGGGGTTGGCCACGTGCATGGCTTGTTTGATGGCTTCGCGGTTGAGTTCGGGCAGACCGTATACAAAGTCGTGGTCGGGACGGCTGTGGCGGAAGTCGGTGGACAGGTCGATGATTTTGACCGTAGAAGGTACCTGATTGGCTTCAAGGAAGCGCTTGCTGTCGCCGTGGGCTGAGCAGAGGTAGAGTAGGTCGATGCTGTCCAGGGGTAGCTGGTCGGTGAATACCAGGTTGCATTCACCAACCAGTCCGCTGTGAATGTCGCAAACGGCTGTTCCGGCCTGGCTGCTGCTGTGTACGAAGACAATGTCGACAGCCGGATGGTTGATCAGGATACGCAGTAGTTCACCGGCTGTATAGCCGGCACCGCCGATGATACCTGTCTTGATCATGCTTACTTGTTTTTTTGTTGAACGGCGTGATGAATTTTGATGGCGTTGCCCAGGATCTTGGTAAATCCTTTGGCATCTTCGGCTGTGAAAGCGGTCTGTGTTTCACCGTATTCACCGAACTCTGATTTCATCAAGTCGTACGGGCTGTCAATGCCAACCAGTACGTAATGGTAAGGTTTGAGGGTGATGAAAACGCGGCCCGTTACACTTTGCTGTGTGCTTTCCAGGAAAGCTTCGCAGTCGCGCATCACAGGTTCCAGGTACTGTGCTTCATGCAGGAACATACCATACCAGGTGCCGATCTGGTCTTTCCAGTACTGCTGCCATTTGGTCAAGGTATGTTTTTCGAGCATTTTATGGGCGTTGATGATCACCATGGGACCGGCGGCTTCGAAACCAACCCGGCCTTTGATGCCGATGATGGTGTCACCAATATGCATATCGCGTCCCACAGCGTATTTGGAGGCGATGGCCTCAATGGCCTTGATGGCTTCAACTTTGTCGTCGTAAGCCACGCCGTTGACACCGGCTATTTCTCCGGCTACGAAGTCGATGGTGAGGGTTTCTTCATCGGTGGCCGTCAATTGGGATGGATAGGCTTCTTCAGGCAGGGTCTGGTCTGATTTCAAGGTTTCCTTGCCTCCGATGGATGTACCCCATAGCCCCTTGTTGATGGAGTATTCCATCTTTTTGAAGTCGGCTTCGAATCCGTGTTGCTTCAAGTAATTGATCTCATATTCCCTGGTCAAAATCATGTCACGTGTAGGTGTCAGGATCTTGATGTTGGGTGCCAATACATTGAACGTTAAATCGAAACGTATCTGGTCGTTGCCAGCACCCGTTGA
>JAAYBL010000118.1 GCA_012718945.1 Bacteroidales bacterium | reverse complement strand
GTTCATAGCCCACCGATGTGTCGGAACAACCTCCATTGCCCCAAATGAATAGGGGAAGCTTTTTATGGCTGGTTGAGGCCTTTGGGAGATGTTTGGGGCGATACACGACGAATTGAGGCAAAGAGGGCTCGCTCACGGCGATGGCCTTGTATGGACCGCTGCCTCCTTCGTCAATGGTTTTTTGGTTTGTGGGCTGAAGACTATTGTCTTGTGCGTTGGTGTAGAGGACTGTCGCCAACATCAATAGTATCCCAATTCGTTTTTTCATTAATGGTGTGTTATCGTTGAACAATCAATGTATCGGTATAGCTGTTTTTGCGCTCAACGGATGAATAGTTTGCTCGTTTCTGCTCGTCCATTGATGGTTTTGCGTACGATGTTCCATCCTTTCTGCGGGCCTGCTGTTTTTATGCCTTGAAGGGTGTAATAGTCCTGTCTTGAAACCTGGTTTCCTTGATGTTGGATGGTTTCCAGGGCAGTCGGATTGCCTGTTTTTATAAGCGTGACATCGTCGATTCTACACCAGTCTCTGGCAGCCCCGTCAGCGATGAAGCCTACGTCCACCTTGCCGTTTTTTATCAGAATATTCTTTATTTCAACGCTGTGCCATTGGCTGTCGCTGTAGGGTAGGTCTACATTGAATGTGCTGTCGTTGCTTTGGGCAAACATCGTTAATTGTTTGAATGAACTGCCGCTTTTCACCTTGGCTGCCATTGTGTACAAGCCGTCTGGGAGGGGTACGTGGGTTGTCGAAGTGATGGTCTGATAGATCTTTCGGGTATAATCGATGGAGTCATGGATGTACAGGCATTTGTTGCCGGTAACGATGGCGCGGTCGGTGCTGGAGTTGTTGGCATTCAACACCGGGGATGTGGCTGATCCTACTGCGATGGTGCGACCTTTGGTGACTTGAAAGGTCCATCCGGTCAGGTAAGTTTGTACGGGTTTGTTGCCACTGGGTATGTAGACCCTGTCTGCATCAAAACTGCCATTTTTTATGTAGTTGTTGTCTTTTCCGACGGCCCATTCTCCGGTAACGGCATTAAGGGTCCACTGACTCAGTGAATTGAAATAGGGGGCGTTGTTGACGAACGACAGTGGGCACCATTGGTTGTAGCCGTTGCCATTGCCGGCAAAGTCTGCCCATCGGTCTCCGCAATAAATCACGGTTTCTTGCTGGGTACCCTTCACAGTGTAGAAGAAACCTGTTTGTGTCACGTGTCCGTAGTCTTTCTCAGCTCCCGGCATCTTCAACATACTGTTGGTCGGCGTATAGGGTCCATAAATACTGTCTGATTGAAGGTAATAGACGTTTGAGGCGTTCCATCCGTAGAGGTCTGAAGCGCAAATGTAGTACTTTCCTTTGTATTTGAACATGCAGTTGCCTTCCCGTCCGGCACCCTTATAGACTTGTTGGCAGTCTAGTAGTGTGACGAGGCCATCTTTCACGCCGATCTCTGACAAGTAGATTCTTGAGCGTCCGCTTCCGTAGGAATAAACCAGGTAAGACTTGCCATTGTCGTCGGTGAATACGGTTTGATCGCCTGTGTTTGAGGTGCCTATCCTGGATGTCATATCAATGTTGTTGTGCCATTTGAACGTGCCTGTGGGTGAATCACAGACAGAGATTAGCACACTACTGTTGTACTGCATCACCAGGGCGTATTTCTTGGCTTCTGGCACATAGGCTACGCCCAGTCGGCCTACCCAATACGACCATCCCAGCGAGGAAGCGGTGATGACATCGTTGACAAAGGTCCAGTTGACAAGGTCATCAGATTTGTAGCAGGTGACCGATGTAAAGCCTGTATTGCTGGTTTTCCCTGTGGGGCTGGCTTGGTATGTCTCTGCGCCGGCGTAATGTACGCCGTACCAATAGTAGTGTTCTTCACCTGTAACCGGGTCTGGAAATCGAAAAATGCCACCACCCTGGCTGTAAATGGGTGTGCCTTTGGTTGTCTTCCAAAAGATATCGTTGGTAATGGTTTGTGCGTTAACGCCGATGACGGTCAGCAAGGCAATCGTCAATAACAGTCCTTTCTTCTTCATTGATGTGTGTTTATGGTTTTTCGTTGGTGCAAGTTATAACACGCGCGTGGTATACCTGTTGTATTTATTGTCCTATTTTTACCAGTTTTACACCATTGTCCAATATGTACAATCATTTGTCCGAAATCGATTCTATGTTCTGGCACTGGAGCATCGATTTGAAGAGCAGGATTCAATTTTTTTTTTGCTCAAGGTTTGGACTTACTCCCTAAAGATTATTCTGTATATTTGTCAGAAATTAAACCTCAACTTCCATGACGTCTGACGCTGTCGTAATTATTCCAACCTACAACGAGAAGGAAAACATCGAGCTCATAATCAGGGCCGTCTTTGATTTACCCAAGGCTTTCAATATTCTTATCGTCGATGACGGATCACCCGACGGGACGGCTGACATTGTACGTCGTCTACAGGTGGAGTTCAAGGACTCCTTGTTTATGGTGGAACGCAGTGGTAAGTTGGGTTTGGGTACAGCGTATATCAAGGGATTCAGGTGGGCCATGGAGCATGGCTACGACTACGTCATTGAGATGGACGCCGATTTTTCACACAACCCCAAAGACCTGACCAGACTTTACGATGCTTGTGCAAAAGAGGGGGCTGATCTGGCCATCGGTTCTCGTTACGTAGGTAACGTGGTGAATGTGGTCAACTGGCCCATTGGTCGGGTGTTGATGTCGTATTTTGCTTCTACGTATGTGCGTTTGATTACGG
>JAAYBL010000117.1 GCA_012718945.1 Bacteroidales bacterium | reverse complement strand
CATTGAGCCAGCCTTTGGAAGCGGACCGCTCGTATGAACTAGCCTTGTCTGGGCTAATGTCGTTGAGTGGTTTGGAGATGGGCGACACGTGTATGAAGGTTGGTTTACCGATGAAGCCGGACAGTTTTGACCTGAGTCTGAATGAACTGTTTTTCAATCCTATCGGTGAGGGGTTCGATTACGTAGAAGTGGTGAACCGGTCTGGGCGCTGTGTGGATCTTTCAACGGTGTGCGTGACAACCAGGACGGATGATGGGCGTTTCAAGGCTGCGGTTCGGTTGACGACGGAACACATCCCTGCCATGCCAGGCACATACTGGCTGTTGTCGTCGGCTGGTGAAATGTTGGCTGACGCCTGGGCTGCCGACAGTCTAGGTCGTTTTCTGACGTTGCCCTCTTTGCCCTCCTTGCCAGATGATAAGGGCAACCTGGTGTTACTGACCACAGATGGCTCTGTCGTAGATGAGGTGGACTATTCGGCTGCCTGGCACCTGGCGCTCATGAGCGATAAGGAAGGCGTTGCTCTGGAGAAAATCCATCCGGATATGCCCTCGAATGCGGCAGATTCCTGGGTATCGGCCTCCTACCTGAGTGGGTATGGAAGCCCGGGCTTGTGTAATTCTCAGTACAGGGCTGTTGAGACCAAAGAGACGGAACCGCTCAGCCTGGAACAACCGTGGTTGACCCCCAATGGAGACGGTGAAAGCGATGCCTTGTGTCTGGGGTTAGCGCTGGAAAAGCCAGCTCAGGTGAGTTTAACTGTGTATGACTTAAGAGGGAGAACGGTCAGGCATTGGTTGCGCAATCGTTGGTTGGGACCTCATGATCAGTGCTGCTGGGATGGCACTGACGATCAAGGACGGTTGCTTCCTCAAGGTCGCTATATTCTGCTGGCCTCTCTGTGTCGACCCGATGGATGGGTGCATCAGGCAAAATGGGGCATCAGCCTGTGGTGGTAATTAACGGGGATTCTGTATCTTTGTGCGTTAAAATCTCGTTATGGAGGTGTGGAATCAGCGTACAATCAAGTTGTTGGGTGAAGTCGGCGTTAAGCGGTTGACTGACGCTCATGTGTTGGTTGTCGGTGTGGGAGGTGTAGGTTCGGCGGCCACCGAACAGTTAGCCCGTGCCGGGGTGGGACAGATGACCCTGCTGGATGGGGACACCGTGCAACCCTCCAATCTCAACCGTCAATTACCAGCCTTAACAACCACGCTTGGACTACCCAAGGTCGAGGTGATGGGCGAACGGCTCAAGGCCATCAATCCGGCCATGGTGCTGACCCTAAGGTATGAGTACTTGAACGAAGATGCCGTTGCCGCTTTGTTGGATAGCGCCCGATTTGACTTTGTGGTCGATGCCATTGATACGCTGGCTCCTAAGGTCGGCCTCCTGGAACAGTGTTTGCGAAGGGGGATTCCCGTAATCTCTGCGATGGGTGCCGGTGGTAAGGTCGACCCTTCCAAAATTAAACTGGCCGACATCGCTGCCACCACCCAATGCCCCTTGGCCAGGGTCGTACGGCGCAGTCTTCGCGAGCGAGGCTTCACCAAAGGGCTTACCGTGGTCTTCTCTACGGAACAGGCCAATAAAAACGCCGTTATTCTATTGGAAAACGAACCCAATAAACGGTCAACAACGGGAACAGTTTCCTATATGCCCGTCCTTTTCGGCTGCCACATGGCGGCTTACGTTATTCAACAACTAACTTCCAAGCCATGATAGAAGGCCTCAACCTGCACAAATCCTTCGGTGACCTGCACGTATTGAAGGGTGTCAACATCAACGTAGAAGCCGGCGAAATTGTCGCCGTCGTTGGCCCTAGCGGCGCAGGCAAGACAACCCTGCTCCAACTGCTAGGTACCCTTGATAAACCTAACGAAGGTAGCATCCGAATCGGAGGCCGCTCGGTAGGCGACCTGAAAGACAAGGATCAGGCGGCGTTCAGAAACAAGCACATCGGCTTTGTCTTTCAATTTCACCAATTGTTGCCCGAATTCACTGCCCTGGAAAATGTGATGATACCCGCTTTGATTGCCGGTGAAACCAGGCGCGACGCCGAGAAACGGGCCAAAGAAGTGCTGGACTACTTACGGTTGAGCGACCGCTTGCAGCACAAACCGGCACAATTGTCGGGTGGGGAAAACCAGCGAGTGGCCGTGGCCAGAGCCTTGGTCAACCGTCCTGATGTGGTGTTGGCCGATGAACCTTCAGGCAGCCTCGATACCCAACACAAAGAAGAATTGCATCAACTCTTTTTCGATCTGAGGCAAGCTATGCAGCAAACGTTTATTGTTGTGACACACGACACCCAACTCGCTGGCCTTTGCGACAGGGTCTTGACCATGAAGGATGGTTTGATGGTGTGATGCCCTATCACAAGGGTTTGATTACGCGTCCAAACAGTCGGTAAATCCCAGCCAGTATAATGGCAACGCCGGAACCAGCCATATCAAAATACCAATCCATGACATCGCCCGATCGGTAACTGGTGGCGTAGGCCTGAAGTTCCTCAATGATGCCGCCCAAAAAGGCTGAAAACACAAACGCCAACAGAAATAAGGGAATGGGTCGTTTCCACCAATGAGCGTTCACCAACCACTGTTCGAGAATGAAGAGCAGACTGAAGGTAAAGAACATCGTGAAATGCACGATTTTATCGATGTTCGGAATGGTGGGCACCTTATCCATTTGGGGCACTTGTACCAGACAAGCGGCTAGAATGGCTCCCGCCACACCCAAAGAGATCAAATGGTAACGGCTGGCAATACGTAACAGTTGCTTCATGACAGTAGGTAATTGTCCGTGATGGATGAATGCTTCACAAAGATACGTCAAAAATTCCTACGGCTGATAATTTACCGTATAATAATGATATATTTGTAGTAAAATAACAGTCTATGTGGAAGGATCTTTTTTACTTGACCAAGCGGGAAAAAGCCGCCGTATGGACATTGACAGTCCTGGTTGTGCTGGCACAAGGGCTCATCTGGTCGAAATCCTGGTGGATGCCCCGGTTGGTGGCGGCCTTGAAGGTGGGCGCGGTTGGTGATAGTTTGCAGGTAGCCGGGTTGGAAAGGGAGGGGAGAGCAGTCTTGTCGTATGAAACTGTCATGACGGACGAAAGGGAAGGAAAAAACGCCGTTGAGCAGCTTCCGACACCGTCCCGACCATTCAATCCCAACCGGGCTGATTCCCTGACGTTGAGGCAGGCAGGACTTTCTGCGAAAGTGGTGTCCAACCTTTTAAAATACAGGCGCAAGGGTGGCTCTTTTCGCAAACCGGCCGATGTGGCCAAAATTTATGGGATAACGCCAGAGGATATGACCCGCATCAGTGCAAGCCTAGTGTTTGATGTCCCTGAATCAACCAACAAGCTGGCTGATCCAGTGCCATCCAACCAACCCAATGCCTCACGAAAGCCTTCCATCCCATCTCCCGGCAACCCAACAGAAAACGCTCGGTTGGAAACACCATCAGCGGCGGCTGCGAGCAGACCACCACATGAATCAACGGCCTTGGTTGCCGCTGAGACGGTGACGGCAAGCGATAATAATCCATCGGAAGCCGACATCGCGTTGTTTGAATTGAATACCGTAGACACCACCCAACTGCAGTGCTTGAAAGGAGTGGGGCCTGTGACGGCCAACCGCATTATCCGCTACAGACAGCAATTGGGAGGCTACTACCATGTTGCCCAACTGGCGGAGATCAAAGGCCTTTACCCCGATGTGCTGGCCAGGTTGCAGGCTTCCCTGACGGTTGACCCCACTCGTGTTTCAAAACTCAATTTGAATAAAGCCTCCTTGGAGAAACTCAAAACCCATCCCTACCTGAATTTTTACCAGGCCAAGGTCATTGTGGAACTACGAAAGGCTAGAAAAGGGCTGAAAAGCCTGGATGAACTGGCTGCTTTCAAAGAGTTTACACCGACCGACCTGGAGCGTCTGAAATGGTATGTTGCCTGGTGACAATGCAAGAAGACTGTGCGTGGTGGCGCTATTCCGTCAATACCTGTTGGCTGGATACAAAAAAGCCCCGACCAGGGTCGAGGCTTTCGTATAGTATAAGGTGTGGCTTATTTTTTGCCACGGTTGCCGTAACGGCTCATGAACTTGTCCACGCGACCGGCAGTATCCACCAGTTTGGATTTTCCCGTGTAGAAAGGGTGGGAGGTCGATGAGATTTCCAGCTTGATCAACGGCAGGGTTTCTCCTTCAAATTCGATGGTTTCCTTTGTGTTGGCGCAGGAGCGGGAAACGAAGGTGTCACCGTTGGACATGTCCTTGAATACCACAGGACGGTAAGAGGTTGGATGCAAATCTTTTTTCATATGTCAGTTCTTAATTGGCTGTTGACTGTACAAGCGGTAACTTTGTACGGACTGAAAATTGTAACGGCCTGCAAAAGTAGGCAAAATCGCTGACATCCAAAATAAAATCCGATTATTTATTCAAAAAAGTCTAAATCGGCTCATAGTTCGCCAAAAATAACTACTTTTGCGGCGCGAATCAAAGGAATCGCGAAACGCTTCGAATGTTTAACACTTAGTGCACAATAATCATGGTAAATTACAAAGAGTTAGGCCTTGTTAACACCAAGGAAATGTTCAAGAAGGCCGTTGACGGACGGTATGCCATACCTGCCTTCAACTTCAACAACATGGAACAAATGCAGGCCATCGTTCAGGCTGCCGTCGAAACGAAATCACCTGTTATCCTCCAAGTATCCAGCGGTGCCCGTAAGTATGCCAACCAGACCCTGTTGCGTTACATGGCTCAAGGAGCTGTGGAATATGCCAAGGAGCTGGGTATGGAAAAACCCCAGATTGTTCTTCACCTCGACCACGGTGATACGTTTGAATTGTGCAAGTCCTGCATCGACATGGGTTTCTCTTCTGTCATGATTGATGGTTCGCATCATTCCTACGAAGAAAATATCGCCCTGACCAAAAAGGTCGTAGAATATGCTCATAAATTTGACGTAACCGTTGAAGGTGAACTCGGCGTATTGGCCGGCGTGGAAGATGAAGTTTCCGCCGAACACCACACCTACACCCGTCCCGAAGAAGTCATCGATTTCGTATCACGCACCGGCGTTGATTCTTTGGCTATCTCTATCGGTACTTCTCACGGTGCCAACAAGTTCACACCCGAACAATGCACCCGTGACGCCAATGGTATCCTGATACCGCCCCCCTTGCGTTTCGACATCCTCGAAGAAATCGAAAAGCAGATCCCCGGTTTCCCCATCGTTCTCCATGGTTCATCTTCCGTACCTCAGGACTTGATTGCCATCATCAACCAATACGGTGGCCAGATGAAAGACTCCATCGGTATCCCCGAAGAACAATTGCGCAGGGCTTCAGCCTCCGCTGTTTGCAAGATCAATATCGACTCTGATGGCCGTATCGCGATGACAGCCGCCATCCGTGAGTTCATGGCTAAAGAACCGAGCAAGTTTGACCCTCGTCAATACTTGGGACCGGCCAGGGAATCCTTGAAAAAACTCTACACGCACAAAATCGTGAACGTGTTGGGTAGCGCAGGGAAAGCATAAACGACACAGCATCAACCGGAACAGACTGGTTTTCACCAATGAAATCAGTCTGTTCCCCTTTTTTTATTAACCTGTCGCCATCCGACTTCAGCCATTAGGCTGAAGGACGGTATCCACTGGCTCAGAGCCATTTTTTTGTCAGCAATCATCGACACTTATGGATTATGCCTATTTTCTAGTCGTGCTCATCACCGGTATTGTACTGGTGATAGGAGGTATAGGCCTCGCCGCACTGATTTCGCCCAAGTCGAACAACCCGCAGAAGCGGGAGGCGTATGAATCGGGGATCCCTACCAGGGGCACTTCGTGGATGCAGTTCAAGGTGGGTTACTACCTGTTCGCCATCCTCTACCTCATGTTCGACGTGGAAACTGTCTTCCTGTTCCCCTGGGCCACGGTGGTCCGTGACTTGGGTGTGGCCGGATTGATCAGTATCATATTCTTTTTGGTCATATTGATTCTGGGCCTTGCTTACGCCTGGAGGAAAGGAGCCTTGGAATGGAAGTAAAAGACATAAAGATCAAGGGAATACCCCACGAGGAATTCAACGACAACGAATACCTCGAAAAGTATGTGGAAGAACTGCGCGCCAACGGAGTGGGCATCGTTACAGGTGTTCTGGACGACATGATCAATTGGGGTCGTTCCAACTCAATGTGGCCGTTGACCTTCGCCACCAGTTGCTGTGGCATCGAGTTTATGTCGGTTGGTGCTGCCCGTTTTGACTTCGCCCGTTTTGGATTTGAAGTCACCCGTAACAGCCCCCGTCAGGCCGACGTCATTGTGGTAGCCGGTACCATCGTCGACAAGATGGCTCCCATCCTTAAGCGCTTGTACGACCAGATGGCTGAACCCAAGTACGTGATTGCCATGGGTAGTTGCGCCATCTCGGGAGGTCCTTTCTGCAATTCATACTGCGTTGTCAATGGGGTAGACAAAATCATCCCTGTTGATGTGTTTGTCCCAGGCTGTCCGCCTAAGCCCGAAGCCTTGCTGTACGGCATGATGCAGTTGCAGCGCAAGGTAAAGGTGGAACGATTCATGTTTAAAGACAAAAAGAAGCAGGATAAATAATGGAAGCGATAAAACAACTAATCCTGGCTACGGCTCCTGAAGCTGTGTTGGAAGAGAAGGCCCACTTGACGGTCACTGTCGCTCCCGACGACCTGAGAGCCTTGGCTACAGCCCTGAAAAACGATCCGGCATCCCGGTTCGACTTTCTGATTCAGCTGACAGGCGTTGATGAGGGAGAAAACTTCAGCGTCATTTATTTTATGACCTCTACCGACGATATGACGCGTCAACTGGTGGTCAAAACCTATACGACCGACAGGGAAAACCCTGTGTTGCCCACCGTCTCCGATATTTGGGGTACGGCGTTGTTAAACGAACGCGAAGTCTTTGGCTTCCTGGGTATCCGCTTTATCGGTCACCCGGACATGCGTCACCTGTTCCTCACCGAACGTTGGAAAGGTTATCCACTGCGCAAAGATTACGATGCCAGCCGCGAAGCCAACCCCGTTGATGTGACCAGTTACCCCATGTCTGACCATTCCGAAACCTGGGTTAAGGGTAAGGATGGTATCCAGCACGAAAAGATCCAACTCTTCGAAGAGGACGATTACGTGCTCAACATCGGTCCGCAACACCCTGCCACTCACGGTGTCTTGCACTTCAGGACAGCGTTGGACGGTGAAATCATCAAAAAGATCGATGTCAACTGTGGGTATATCCACAGAGGTATCGAAAAGTTGAGTGAAGGATTGACCTATCCCCAGATTCTCCACTTCACGGACAGGTTGGATTACCTCTCGGCACACATCAACCGCCACGCCCTGTGCATATGCGTTGAAAAGGCTGCCGGCATCGAGGTGACCGATCGCACCGAAGTGATACGTACCATCATGGATGAGTTGACTCGTATCACCTCTCACTTGCTGTCCTGGGCCACCATGTGTATGGACATGGGCGCACTGACCGCCTTTATCTATGGGATGCGCGACCGTGAAAAAATTATGGACATCTTTGAAGAAACCACCGGTGGACGCCTTATACAAAATTACAACGTCATCGGCGGTGTGATGGCCGACTTGCACCCAGATTTTCAACGCAAGGTTAAGGCGTTCATCCCCTATATGAGGGAAAAACTCAAGGAATACCATCAGCTGTATACGGGCAATGTTATTGCTGTCAATCGTATGATTGGTGTGGGTGTCCTGAGCAAGGAAACAGCCATTTCCTACGCAGTGAGTGGTCCCGTAGGGCGCGCTTCCGGCCTGAGCTGTGACTTGCGCAAGATCATGCCTTACTCAGCCTATGGCAAGGTGGAATTCAAAGAAATTGTCCGTCACGAAGGTGATTGCATGGCCAGGTACCTGAACAGATTGGACGAAATCGAAGAATCCCTGCATATTTTGGAACAACTCATCGACGCCATTCCCGAAGGCGAGTATTGCGTCAAAACCAAGCCCATTATCCGTCTGCCGGAAGGCGAGTACTTCCAGCGAGTGGAAGCAGCCAGGGGTGAATTTGGGGTGTATATCCAAAGCCGCGGCGACAAAACGCCCTGGCGCCTCAAGTTCCGTTCCCCCTCAATGGCACTGGTATCTGTCATGGATACCATCTGCCGAGGTGCCAAAGTGGCCGACCTGGTCACCATCGGTGGCTCCATGGACTACGTGATACCCGACATCGATCGTTAACCCATACTAATCCTGCATCCTATGTTTGATTTTTCTATCGTGACCACGTGGGTGGATCAATTCCTCAGAACCTACCTTCCCGAGTTCTGGGTATTGGCCATTGAGTTCGTGGTCGTGGGGGTTGTCATGCTGGCGCTGTACGCCGTCATCGCCCTTGTATTGATTTATTTCGAACGCAAGATCTGTGCCTTTTTCCAGTGCCGCCTTGGCCCTAACCGCGTAGGCCCTTACGGAATCTTCCAGAGCATAGCCGACATGTTGAAGATGTTGATCAAGGAAATTATTCCCATCAACCACACCGACAAGTTGCTGTTCTATCTGGCACCGTTCTTTGTTGTCGTTGCCTCTTTCCTGACCTTCGGGGCTATCCCCTTTGGCAATGGTTTGCAAGCCTTCGACTTCAATATTGGTGTGTTCTACCTGTTGGCCGTTTCTTCCCTTGGGGTTATCGGTATCCTGATGGCAGGTTGGGCCAGTAACAACAAGTATTCCATGATTGGAGCCATGCGTAGTGGAGCCCAACTTGTCAGCTACGAATTGTCTGCAGGGCTGTCCCTGCTCACTATGGTCGTACTGAGCGGTGACCTGCAGCTGTCTACCATCATCGAAAAACAGAGCGACACCTGGTTTATCTTCCAGGGTCACCTCCCTGCCGTTGTTGCCTTTGTGATCTACCTCATCGCCGGTCACGCTGAAACCAACCGTGGACCGTTTGACTTACCTGAAGCTGAATCTGAATTGACAGCCGGTTACCACACGGAATACTCCGGTTTGCAGTTCGGTATGTTCTATCTGGCTGAATACCTCAATATGTTCATCATCGCCTCCATTGCCACCACTGTTTTCCTGGGCGGCTGGATGCCTTTCCACATCGGTGGCCTGGACGGATTCAATCAAGTCATGGATTACATTCCTTCGGTTGTCTGGTTCTTCGGTAAGGCGTTTGCGCTGATGTTCCTGAGCCTCTGGGTACGTTGGACCTTCCCCCGTTTGCGTATCGACCAACTCCTGCACCTGGAATGGAAATACCTATTGCCCATCAACATGGTCAACCTCCTTATCATGGTAGGTATCGTACTCTTGGGATGGTATTTTTAACGGACTAATACGAATCACATGAAATCGATATACACTTACATCAAATCCGTGTTGAACGGCATCAAATCCTTGCTCACAGGGATGTCCGTCACCATCAGGGAATTTTTCACCAAGAAGGTGACCGAACAATACCCGGAAAATAGGGCCACTCTCTACGTGCCCGAACGCTACCGTGGTGTGCTGGTGATGCCTCACGATGAGAACAACGAACATGCCTGCACAGCTTGCGGTATTTGTGAGATGAACTGCCCCAACGGCACTATCAAGGTTCTATCAAAAATGATTGAGCCCGAAGAACCGGGTGGCAAACCCAAAAAAGTACTGGATAAACATCTGTACGACCTGGGTATGTGTACCTTCTGCAACCTGTGTGTGATTAGCTGTCCCTCGAACGCTATCATATTTGAAAATTCTTTCGAACATTCTCTGTATACCCGTGAAAAGTTGAAACAACAACTCAACAAAGAAGGGTCAAAACTCAGGGAAAAGAAAAAACCACAAGCATAAGCACTATGGCAGAACAGATTATTTTTTACGTGCTGGCGATCTTGATCGTCGCCTTTTCCATCCTATCGGTGACATCGAGACGGATTCTCCGTTCGGCAACTTACCTGCTGTTCGTGCTGATTGCCACTGCGGGTCTTTACCTGCTCATGGGCTATCAGTTCCTGGCTGCCGTTCAAATTTCGGTCTATGCCGGTGGTATTATGGTGCTCTACATCTTTTCCATCCTGCTTACCAGCCACGCCGGTGATAAGGCAAAACCCGTATCCTGGAAGCGCTTGCTTCCTGCAGGCGCCGCTGCCGCAGTCGGCTTGGCCGTTTGTGGCCATATCATCTACCACAATGTCAACAAAGTCATGTCGTTGGTCCCCTTCCAGGAACCCACCATGCAGGACATCGGTCGTACGATGATGGGTACCGATAAGTACCAATACCTCTTGCCCTTTGAAGCCATCAGTGTGTTGCTGTTGGCCAGCATTGTGGGAGCCATCATGATAGCCAGAAAACGTTAATATGTCAGGAATTATGAGTAATATACCCATGGAAGCCTACCTGATCGTCAGCACCGTCATGTTTTTTGCCGGGGTCTACGGTTTCCTGTCCCGCCGCAACATGCTGACCATCCTCATGTCGCTGGAGTTGATGCTCAACGCCGCCGACATCAACTTTGTTGTCTTCAACCGCTACCTCTACCCGGGGCAGCTTGATGGCACCTTCTTTGCCCTTTTCGCCATCGGTATCTCCGCAGCGGAAACGGCGTTGGCCATAGCCATTATCATTAACATCTACCGTAACCTGAAGAACATCTACATTGATGAGGTGTCTAAAATGAAATACTGATGATGACCTACACTACCCTGACCATCGTCGCACTACCAGCCCTTATGTTTCTTTTTCTGGGGCTCCTGGGCGGTAAATTCAAACCGGCCGTCGCCGGTATTATTGGCACGCTGGGATTGACCATCGTCGCTGCGTTATCTTACATGACGGCTTTCCAATACTTCTTCCAAGTAGGAAAGGTGGATGGCGTGTATCAGCAATTAACGGCCTTGAATGTCAATTGGTTGACATTGACTGATAAGTTGCACATTGACCTGGGCATCCTGCTCGACCCCATCTCTGTATTGATGCTGGTGGTGGTTTCCACCGTATCCCTGATGGTACACATCTACAGTATGGGGTATATGAAAGGAGAAAGGGGGTTCCAGCGTTACTATGCCATCCTATCCCTGTTTACTTTTTCCATGTTGGGTCTGGTGGTGGCTACCAACATCTTCCAGATGTACATCTTCTGGGAATTGGTGGGTGTCTCGTCCTATTTGCTGATTGGATTCTATTACACCAAGCCTTCGGCTGTGGCTGCCTCCAAGAAGGCCTTTATCGTGACACGTTTTGCCGACTTGTTTTTCCTGATTGGCATCCTGTTGTTGTCTTTCTACTCAGGCACGTTTAGTTTCGTAGAGTTGAACGACCCGAACGGAAGTGTATTAGGCCAACCCATCACGGCCACGTTTATGGGTGCCTCTGTTTTATCCTGGGCCATGATACTGATCTTTATGGGAGGTGCCGGTAAGTCGGCCATGATGCCTTTCCATATCTGGTTGCCCGATGCCATGGAGGGTCCTACGCCTGTTTCGGCCTTGATACATGCCGCCACCATGGTGGTTGCCGGTGTGTACCTGGTAGCTCGCCTCTTCCCCTTGTATGCGTTTGGTGCCCCCGAAGTGCTGACCATCATCAGTTACGTTGGCGCCATTACAGCGCTGTTTGCTGCCGTGGTGGCTTGTACGCAGACCGACATAAAACGTGTCCTTGCCTTCTCCACGATCTCTCAGATTGCCTACATGATTACAGCCATGGGCGTGTCTGGTTATGGCGGACACGAAGGGTTGGGTTATATGGCGTCCATGTTTCACCTGACGACACACGCCTTCTTCAAAGCGTTGCTCTTCCTGGGTGCTGGTGCCGTGATTCACGCTGTACACAGCAATGAAATGAAAGATATGGGTGGCTTGCGCAAGTACCTGCCCATCACGCACATTACGTTCCTGATTGCTTGCTTGTCCATCGCCGGTATTCCGCCTTTCTCTGGTTTCTTCAGTAAGGATGAAATCCTGGTGGCAGCGTTTGAACACGACAAACTGATTTTTGCTGTTCTTTATCTGACCGCAGGTCTGACCGCCTTCTACATGTTCAGGTTGTATTACCGGATTTTCTGGGGCGAAAATGACAAACAGTATCACCATACACCACATGAAGCACCGCTCAACATGACTTTCCCGTTGATGTTCCTCGCTGCTTTGACAGTGGTCTTCGGTTTCGTTCCCTTTGGCTCGTTTGTTACGGCCGATCGCTTACCCTACGAAGGACACATTCAATGGCCTATCGCATCGATGAGCATTTTGGTGGGTGTTGTGGGTATCCTGATCGCTACTGTGATGTACAGGAAGTCCAACGATAAACCTGATAGGGTGGCCGCTACCGTTAAAGGACTTTACAAGGCTTCCTTCAATAAATTCTGGTTTGATGAGGGCTGGTTGTTTGTGACCAAGCAAATCTTGTTCAAACGAGTATCTGCCCCCATCGCCTGGTTTGACCGTCACATCATCGATGGTTTCATGAACCTTCTGGCTTCAGTGACCAGCTCGGTATCCCACCGTATCAAGGGGATACAATCCGGTGAACTACAGGACTATGCATGGGCCTTCTATATGGGTACCATGGTGATTGTTGTCCTTGTTATCTTGTTGTAAACGCTTAAAAACAGTACCGATGAACTTCCTATCGTTATTTGTCCTCATACCCCTGCTGATGCTGTTCAGCTTCATTCCCTGCAGGCAGAACATCAAAGCCATCAGGACGGTGGCTGTGATTGGGGCTTCCTTGCTCATGATCCTGGCTGCTGTGACCACCTGGATGTTTTTAGCCGAAAGGGCTGCCGGCAACACAGCTGAGATGCTGTTCACCGCCGACATGCTGTGGTACCCTGCCTTGAACATCCATTATTCAGTGGGTGTCGACGGTATTTCAGTCGTGATGCTGTTGCTGTCGTCCATCATCGTTTTCACGGGCGTGTTTGCGTCCTGGAACATGAATCCGCTGCCTAAAGAGTTCTTCATGTGGTTTTCCCTCCTCTCCATTGGGGTGTATGGATTCTTTATTTCTGTCGACTTGTTTACGATGGTCCTCTTCTACGAAGTGGCCCTTATACCCATGTATCTCTTGATCGGGGTTTGGGGTACCGGTCGTAAAGAGTATTCAGCGATGAAACTGACGCTGATGTTGATGGCCGGTTCGGCGTTTATGATTCTTGGCGTGTTGGGTATCTATTTTGGTGCTGGCATGGCTACTGGAAACTTGACCTTCAACATTCAGGAAATTGCCCAGGCTGGTATTCCCATTGAAAT
>JAAYBL010000116.1 GCA_012718945.1 Bacteroidales bacterium | reverse complement strand
GACGAAGGGCGCCAGCGGATGCTTTGAGATCGGCAAGGCCAACCTCGCGAGTCACTTGAGACGAGCGATTGGCGCCGATGTCGAAGCGTTCGCCAGCCCTGAGGAACGGGTACTGGAGACAATACCCGATCCCGTCAGGGGAGCGGTTTCGAAGGGAATAGAAGAAACCGTTTAAGAAAGCGATCAGCCTTGAAAAAAAGAAGGTGCCTCGATGAGACACCTTCTTTGTATAGAGACGGCGACGACAGCCTACAAGCTGTGTAGTCGCTCAGCAGTTTTATTCTACTTCGAGGTCTTCGTCAGTGATTTTCAGTTGTTTCTTCTGTACATCGTATGCTACAGGAGCAGCAATGTAGAGAGTGGAGTATACACCCACGATGGTACCAACCAACATAGCGAAGGCAAAGCCACGGATGGTTTCACCACCGAAGAGGAAGATGGTCAACAGGGTGATGAAGACAGTCAATGAAGTACTGAAGGTCCTGACCAACGTCTGGTTGAGGGCTTCGTTCATCAGACGTTTCTTGTTACGTTTCGGATAGTAACCCACATTCTCACGGATACGGTCGAAGACAACCACGGTATCGTTGACAGAATAACCAATAATGGTCAAGATGGCAGCGATAAATGTCTGGTCGATTTCAAGGGAGAAAGGCAGGATGCCATAGAAGATGGAGTAACAACTGATGATGAACAACACGTCATGCACCAACGCAGTTAATGTTCCCGCACTGAACGCAATGTTCTTGAATCGCAACAGAATGTATAACCCAATAATGATGACTGAAAATAAGACAGCCCACATGGCGGCTTTCTTCACATCATCAGCTACGGTTGGTCCTACCTTCTGTGAGTTGACAATAAAGTCTGACACAAAAGCGTCCTTGGTGGTTCCTTCCGGTAAGAAGGTAGCCAACCCCTCGAACAAGCGTTTTACTACTTCATCGTCTACCGTTTGGCCAGTTTCTTCAATTCTGTAGTTGGTATTGATACGTACCTGGTTTTCCGAACCGATGGTGATAACAGAAACAGAGGCATCTTCGAAGAAGTTCTGCAGGGTTTCATTAATAACATCCGTGCGGACAGGCTGCTCAAAGCGAACCACATAATTGCGGCCACCGGAGAAGTCTACACCTTCGCTCAATCCTCTAACAGCCAAAGATACCACACCGAGGGTCAGCACAACAGCAGACAAGATGTAACCCACCTTACGCTTGCCGATGAAATCCACCTTAGGACTGACAAGAAGGTTCTTGGTCAGTTTGGTGTGGAAGGGGAGGTTCAACAACTTATCCTTGGCATGGAAAGCTTCAAAAATCAAGCGGGTAACGAATACACCGCAGAATACGGAAGTGATGATACCGATGATCAAGGTCGTGGCAAAACCACGGACAGGGCCTGTACCAAATACGTACAGAACGACACCTGTCAACAAGGTAGTGATGTTACCGTCCATGATGGCAGAGAGGGCGTTCTTGTAACCGTCTGCGACAGCCTTTTTCATGCCCTTGCCCGCTCGAAGTTCTTCCTTGATACGTTCATAGATGAGCACGTTGGCGTCCACCGCCATACCCAAGGTGAGCACAATACCAGCGATACCAGGCAATGTCAATACAGCCTGGAAGGAGGCCAGGATACCCATCATGAAGAAGATGTTGATCAACAAACTGGTATCAACAATCAAACCGGGAATCAAGCCGTAGTTGACCTGCATGTAGAGCAGAATCAGGATAAAGGCAGCAATGAAGGAGATAAAACCAGCATTGATGGCTTCCTTACCCAATGAGGGACCGACAACGTCTTCCTGTACGATGTGGGCAGGAGCCGGCATCTTACCAGACTTGAGTACGTTGGCTAAGTCTTTGGCTTCAGCAGCGGTGAAATTACCCGTGATTTCTGAACTACCACCGGTGATTTCGCTCGATACGCGAGGATATGAATAGACGTAACCATCCAGGACAACAGCGATACATTTACCGATGTTGGCTTTGGTGAGTCGAGCCCAAACTTTAGCTCCTTCTTGATTCATAGCCATGTTGACCTTGCCGAAACCAGTGGTTTGCTGGAAATCATCGTAGGCGTCGGTGATCACGTCTCCACCTAAGGCGGCACGTCCATCACGGTTGCTTACCTTGATGGCGATCAACTCATATAAAGGTGTTTTTTTGTCAATAGGATTGACAGACCATACAAACTTGAGGTCCCTGGGCAAGATTTCCTTGACCTTGGGGTTGTTCAGGTAAGCGTTGACTTCCATTGTGTCACGACCAAGGGCATAACCCACCATGGGGCCAGCACCGATGCCGCGTTCGGATTGATTGATCTGCAAAACAGCAAACAAGGGGTATTCGCGTTGCCATTCTTCGAGAGACTGGGCTTCGCCCGTCGTATCGGCTTGTTGTTCCAGTTTGGCCAACAAGTCGTCTGTCTGAGCTTTGGCTGTATCTGCAGCGGCTGCTTCAGTTTCAGGCGCGGCTACAGCAGCAACATCAGTCTTGGAAGATTTAGCTTCCAGTGCCTTAATGTCACGAATCAGATTGTTGGTAGCAATCAAGGATTGGTAGATTTCGCTCAACTCGTATGTTTCCCAGAATTCCAGGTTGGCGGAACCTTGCAGCAACTTACGTACACGGTCGGGTTCCTTGATACCGGGCAATTCAACCAAAATACGGCCAGAACCTTCCAGGCGCTGGATATTGGGTTGAACAACGCCGAAACGGTCGATACGGGTTCTCAATACGTTGAACGAGTTGGAAACAGCCGATTCAACTTCAGCTTTGAGGACTTTGATGACTTCATCGTCGGTCTTTTGGGGATCGATGCGGCCCTTCATTTCGAAGGTACTGAAAATAGCCGACAAGCGAGCACCAGGTGCTACCTTCCGGTATTCTTCCACAAACAAGTCAACATAGTTCTTCTGACTCTCCGTCATACGTTGGTCAGCCTGAGCCAATGCCTGGTTAAATTGCTTGTCGGGGTTGTTGTTGGACAGGGCCACCAACACATCCTTAACGGACAACTCCAACGTGACGTTCATGCCCCCCTTGAGGTCCAACCCCAGGTTGATGACCTTGTCACGACAATCGGCATACGTCATTCCCAGATACACTTTTTCTGTTTCCAGGGAATCCAAGATATAGGCTAATCTGGCATCGTCACCGTTGGCGGCAATACGTGCCTTCTTCTCCACGTTGCTATTTACAAACGTGAAAGAAAGGTAGTAGGCGCAAACGAGGGCAAGCAGAATGGCAAAAACCCTTACAAATCCTTTGTTTTGCATGTTGAACTACGATTTACAGTATAGTTAGGTATAGTGTTTTTTTAAGAACCGCAAAGATATACGATTATTTTTATTGTAAGGTACTCACTTACAAAAAATTTCAGAGACCCCTGCGACGGATAAAGGCAGCAGGATCGGGTTCGGCGCCTCTGAATCGTTTGTAAAGAACCATCGGATCCTCCGTATCACCCTTCTCGAGGATGTTGGTTCTGAAAGCGGCAGCTGTTGCCGGATCGAAGATCCCATTTTGTTCAAACGCATCGAACGCATCGGCATCCAGGACCTCTGCCCAGAGGTAAGCGTAATAACCGGAGGAATAGCCACCGCTGAAGATGTGGTTGAAGAAAGTGCTCCTGTACCTGGGCACAATTTCCTCGATCAAACCGATGGCATCCATGCTGGCTTTTTCGAACGCCCTGACATCAGTCTGGTTGGGTTCGGTCAACGTATGCCAGTCCATATCAAGGAGGGCAGCAGCGATCAACTCAGTGGTCATAAACCCTTGGTTGAAGGAGGCAGAACGGTTGATTTTTTCAATCAGCGCATCGGGTATAACCTCACCGGTTTGATAATGCTTAGCGTACATTCTGAGTACTTCGGGGTGCATGGCCCAGTTTTCCATTATTTGTGAAGGCAACTCTACAAAGTCGCGGCTGACATTGGTTCCGCTTGAGGAGAGGTAGTTGCAACGGCTGAGCAAGCCATGCAAGGCGTGTCCGAACTCGTGAAACAAGGTTTCCACTTCATCCAGGTTGAGTAACGAGGGAGCATCAGCGGTGGGTTTGGTGAAGTTGCCTACGTTGTAGACAATGGGGCGCACATCCTTTCCGTCCAGCACGTATTGTTCGGCAAAATTACCCATCCAGGCACCGGCACGTTTGCCGGGACGAGGGAAGTAGTCAGTCAGGAAGATACCCACATGAGAGCCGTCTGCATCAAGTACCTGGAAGACTTCAACATCGGGATGATACACAGGCATACTGTCCAGGGGGACAAATGTCAATCCATACAGTTTGTTTACGACATCGAAAACACCTTGGCGGACGTTTTCCAATTTGAAATAGGGTTTAAGATCGGCTTCATCCAAGTCAAAACGGGCCTTGCGGACCTTTTCGGAATAATACCACCAATCCCAGGCCTGCAGTTTGAAGGTGTCGCCTTCTGCAACGATCAGGGCTTGCATATCAGCCACTTCTTGTTTGGCCCTGTTAAGTCCCTTGTCCCATATGCCGTTGAGGAAGGTCATGACGGCTTCAGGCGTCTTGGCCATGTTTTCATCAAGGACATAGGCAGCATGATTGGGGTAACCCAGCAGGTTGGCACGTTCCAGCCTCAAGTTGGCCAATTGATTGACGATAGTCTTGTTATCCTGTTCGTTGTCGTTGTCTGCCCTGTTGATGTAGGCTTTGAACATCGCTTCACGAAGGTCGCGGCGTTCAGCGTATTGCAGGAAAGGTATCAGGCTGGGTTTGTGCAGCGTAAACACCCACTTGCCGGCCATGTTTTTTTCTTTGGCCGTTTCAGCAGCCGCATCGATGGAGCCCTGAGGCAGACCGGCCAGGTCTTCAGGTTTGTCAATCACCAACGTATACGCATTGGTTTCCTTGAGTACGTTGTCGGAAAATTTGAGGGTCAACAACGACATTTCTTTATTAATCTCACGCAGACGGGATTGACCGGCCTCATCCAAGGAAGCACCGGAACGCACGAACTGGCGGTATACATCGCTTAACAAGCGGTCTTGTTCAACAGTCAAACCAAGGTCGGCCCTGGTATCGTAAAGGGTTTTAACCCGCTTGAACAAGTGAGCGTTCAAGTAAATATTGTCGTTATGTTCAGACAGCACAGGCGATATTTCCTCAGCAATCTGATTCATCGCCTCGTTGGTTTCATTCTCCGTCAAGGTGAAAAAAACCAGGCTGACTTTGCGAAGCAGGTTGCCGGCCTTGTCCATGGCTTCGATGGTGTTGGCAAATGTGGGGGCTTCTGTGTTGTTCGCAATGGCTTCGATTTCCTGATTGTGTTGCTTGATCCCTTCATTAAAGGCTGGCAGGTAATGACTGGTCTTGATTTGTTCAAAAGGGGGAATGTCGTACGGGGTTCCGTACTCACTGAAGAACGGGTTGTTCTTTGTACTACTGCACGCGATCATCATGGAAGCAATCAGTAATAAGGTTCCTACTTGTTTCATCGTTACTAGATATTATGCTTGTTTGTGTTGGCCAATTCATGCAAAAATAGGCAAAATATTGTACCTTTGGATGACAAACAACCCATAAATTTACATCCATGGCCTTTCAAGCCGACCCGAACCGTTACGCCACGATGTCTTACAGTCCCTGCGGACAGAGCGGAATCACCCTTCCCAGGATATCCCTTGGCCTTTGGCACAACTTCGGAACGGAGGACAATCCGGCAACAGCAGAAGCCATCCTATTGAAGGCTTTCGACAAGGGAGTGACCTGCTTTGACCTGGCCAATAACTACGGACCGCCTCCAGGCAGCGCCGAAAGCACCCTGGGCCGTGTGCTCCATGACCAGCTGGGGGCCTGGCGGGACGAATTGATCATCACGACCAAGGCTGGACATCGTATGTGGGAAGGCCCCTATGGAGACGGCAGTTCACGCAAAAACCTGACAGCCAGCCTGGACCAAAGCCTCAAACGCTTACGTCTGGAGTATGTGGATATTTTCTATTCCCACCGCTACGATGGTGTGACGCCACTGGAAGAGACATTGCAAACCTTGGTCGACGTGGTTAAAGCCGGCAAAGCCTTGTACGTGGGCTTGTCAAAGTATCCACCCGAGATGGCGGAGAAAGCCTATGCATACCTGGCAGAGCGGGACACCCCTTGCCTGATTCAACAAGACAGGTACAGCTTACTGTCACGCGGGGTAGAAAAAGGCGTGCTGGAAACCGCTCATCGAAACGGGGTTGGCTTTACCGCGTTCAGCCCCCTGGCGCAGGGCTTGCTGACCAATCGTTACCTGGAGGGGGTGCCTGCCGATTCCAGGGCTGCACGTAACCAGTTTCTAAAGGTGGAGCAGCTGACGCCTTCCTTACTGTCGGCGCTTCGAGCCATGAACGACATTGCTCGTCAACGGGGAGAAACGCTGGCACAAATGGCTCTTAGCTGGGTCTTGCACGACAAACGGGTGACATCTGTCATCATCGGCGCCAGCTCCGTTAATCAACTGTTGGATAACCTGGGGGCACTGAACGCCGCACCGTTTGAACAATCCACGCTTGATCAACTTGACGCCATCGTCGATACGACCACCAAAAACACTTAATCCCAGCCCCATGGCAACGCCTCAACAACAGCCATCATCCAGCATACGCCGCCGATCCAAACAGTTTGTGCTTGTCTTTCTCACCATTTTGCTGGCAGTAGCTTGTGAAACAGAACAAGACCGCATTCCCAATGTGCCCGTCTTCCTGAAACGGGAAATTAATGGCATCAAACTGTGGTCACCAGGGGACTACTACTATGTTACAACGCCAGTTGGAAACGATCGATTGGGTTATGCAGGCCTCATCGTGGCTTACTGTTACGATGAACTAGAGCCCTACTGCGCTTTCGACCTGGCTTGTCCACACTGTGTGTCACCCACCATCCGTGTGAGCGAACCCAACGAAATGCTGGTGTGCACCTGTCCCAATTGTGGTGAACGGTATGACCTACTATACGGCATGGGAATACCACTGGATGGTATTTCCAAATGGCCATTGAAGGAATATTCAGCTTACATTAGCCCCAGCAACAGCTTGTTCATCGAAGTAACACCGTAAACTACTGGTAGTGAATGGAAGCAAATGTTCGTCGTAGGCTTTTCTTGTACGTCAGGACTGGATAACCCACAGCTAGAAATAAGCCTTCCTGACTTTTACAGACAATACCGTATTTTTCCCTGAATTTTTTTGCTTTGGCACCATACTGAATCAAAGGATGGATGCCTCCCAGCATACAGGTGCCCAACCCCAGCGACTCAGCGGTCAACATGGCATAGGTAGCCGCCACCAATGAATCGGCCGGATCCGAATAGGGCGATCCATAAAAATAAAGCAGCAACGGGGCATCATATGTGATATGGTTGTGGCCTTTATCGGTCTCATCCACGTAATAACAGAACAAGGGATTGACAAAACCCTTGAATAATTCATCCGTTGCTTTACCCCAAAAAGGCCGCATCAAGGCCAGAAAGAACTTGGACGTTATAAAGCGCATACTTTTCAACAGCGCGGCATAATCCCGGGCGAAAGCCCTGTTTTTTTCCCTGCTGTCGAACACCACAACGTTGACATCAGAAGGGGGCAAGCCCATGGGGGCTGTTTGGGCAGCCTCCAATAGTTGCTTTATCAAGGCCGGTTCAACAGGCCTGTCCTCGAATTCACGGATACTCCGCCTGCGTTGAAGCAAGACCAACAGCTGCTGATGTGTGGCAGCCATCTCTCGCGGAGGGCTATCGTACAAATCGGCTGGTGATAGTTCCCTTCCATGAATTGTGATGGCTCCCGTGGGGCATATAGCCATGCAATGTCCGCAAGCGATGCAACCCATGAGGGAAAGGCCACTCAATGCCACGCTTGATTCATTCAAGACCAGGCAAAACGATTTACATACGGACACACAACGTCCACAAGCGGTGCAGCTTTCGGCATCAATGCTGATGTCTGCTGCCACCTTGGTACGTGAGGTGGGGATAGCCATGGTTTCAGGGCATTTTTTTCTTCTCGACCGTCCAACCTGGAGATTGAGCCAGTCCACAAGGTTGTCCCTTGAACAACAGGGCGGCTTTTTTATCTTTCTTTAGCTGCCACAAGTACCAGGCTGTCGCCACCCTGGCAAATTCACCCCCGTGAGGTTGCCTGTAAGTACCTCCATGACCCACGTCCATATTGGCGACAAAAACAGGCAGGTGATTGATGCGTTCGACATCGTCCATGCCGTTTTTATAAGCAATATCAGAAGGGCCTCCCAATAGATAGAGCGTGGGCGTGTGTAGCTTTTTGAGATGATCTTTGGTTAGACCGGGCATACCGGGCATGCCTTGACCGGCATTGCCAATGATGCCACTGTTGCAAACAATAATGGTCTTGATTCTGGGATCAGGGGCCACTTCAAGGGTTTGCAAACCACCACACGACATGCCACTGACAGCAATGCGCTTTACGTCAATCTTCTTGTAATAGGGGCTGTTCTCATCCTTGTTTTGAGCGATGGCCCAATCGATGGCATCCAGCAATTGAGACGACATGGATTTACCACCACCCCTTTCACCTTCCTTGGGCATTGGGCCAATGGCAATGACCAGAAAGCCATGTGAGGCCACTTCATTGAGAAAGTTGACGTGTTCCCAGGGCGAATTGGCGCAGGCACCATTACCCCAGGCGATGATGGGGAGTTTGTCCTTTTTGCCAAAAACAGACAAGTCGGCTGGTCTGAACACTGTGTGAGTGGTCAAGGTTGGCTCTGTCATCATAACAGCACTGTAGGGACCGGTGCCACCGTCTTCTATGACTCTAGTCAGACTCTCCTGTGCCAAAAGTTGTTTTGGCATACAAATGGCGGATAAAGCAAGGGCAAAAGAAAGGAAAAAGGTGTTTTTCATGGTCATGGTTTTCGTACTGTTTTCAAAAATACATCTTTTTTTAAATCCTAAAAAATAAAAAAAAGCTATCTTTGCGCCGCTAAGCAGGAGTCCTGCTACCAGGCTGCCCGAATGGTGAAATGGTAGACACGAAGGACTTAAAATCCTTTGGCCATAACGGCTGTGCCGGTTCGAGTCCGGCTTCGGGTACATGAAAGAGGTTGTCCATCGGGCAACCTCTTTCTTTTTCAGAAACAAAACGTTCCATGCTTTTTTTGGTATTTTTGCAGTATAAAACCGCGCATCATGAAACGTTTGCCCCGCTACTTGTTTCTTGCCGGCCTGATGGCCACCTTGAGTGCTGTGAGCTCCGCTCAAACTCAACCTGTCAAAACCCACAATGCCACGGCCGATGAGGGTATCGTTTCACCAACAACCGACACCGTTGGCGTGACCAAGCTCGACACCACGGTCTCTGTAAGCATCCAAGCTACACTGATTGACCCACAGGTGCTTGACAGCTTGAAAACAGCCATCGACACAACCTTGATTCCGAATGGGGCAACGCTGGAGCCGGTGACAGATCAATCGATTGACAAAACGGACGACGCCCCAGTACAGTCACGCAAAACGACACTACTCAAGCAATCAGTATACAGAGGCGATGCCTTCACGCTCAGTGGACAAATCATTGACGGAACCACGGGCGAAACGGCACCATACGCCTCTGTGCGGGTAAACAAACTGGGACTGGGTACCGTGAGCAACATCGATGGCAACTGGACCCTCCGCCTACCTGCTTCAGCCGCCAACGAGGAACTGACAGTCAAATACCTGGGTTATGGCACCCAGACACTCAACATTTCCCGACTACCGGACAATTCCGTCATCTGCCTGGAACCTGCAGCCTATGAGCTGAGACAAGTGGTTGTCACACCGGAAAAGAAATTTGAAGTGTTGAGGGCAGCCTGGAATGCCATAAAGACCAACTACCCCTCCACGCCTACCCTTACGGAAGGATTTTACCGCGAGACCCAACGTGTCACCGACAGCCTGTTCCTCTATTTCAACGAGGCCGTCCTCAACGTGTATAAGAACACCTATAAGAACAGTCAGAACTTTGGACAAATTGAGGTGGTCAAATCACGCAAGAATGTGTTCCCAGGCATCGACAGCATCAATGATGTGCGCTTTTACGGTGGTCCTCACTTCCCCAACGACCTGGATGTGGTGTTCAGCCGCTGGGATTTTATCAATCCTACCGAATTTAGAAACTGGAACTACGAATTGGAAGGCGCCTACCGCAACAATGACCAATACATCTACACCATCTCCTTCAAACACAAGACCAAACCCTTCTCCAACTTCCAGGGACAAGTGTTCATCGATGGCGATAGTTACGCCTACCTGGGATTTGAATTCAAACGTTTTGGTGTGGGGTCCATTGCCATGGAAGACATTCCTACGGATGTGAGTTATATCAGCGGCACGACCACCATCAAGGTAAGCTATGTGGAAAAAGATAATCTGTATTACCTTAACCACATCAACTACAAGACCAACGGCATCAACACCGCCAGCAAAATCAGGGTCTTCAAGGACATCGAATACATCACGACAGCCATCAAGACAGAAACCGTTACCCCCATTCCCTACGACAGGCAGTTTGATTACACCGATATCTTATCCATAAAGGCCGACAACTACGACCAAAGCTATTGGAAAGACTACACCATCCTGCAGGAGAGCAAGGTACAATCCAATCAAGCCCAGCTGCTTTACGGCGACCAGCAGGCCATCGAGCAATTGACCAAGGTCTACAACACCGAATTGACCGAACAGGAGAAAATTCTGTTATTTTTGAAACGGTTTACGTTCGAAGGAGGCTTCTCCTACCATCCACTGAGCTTCCAGGGTGGTCGTTACCACATCAGCTATGGTGCTGTTTCTTTTGACCCTCTTAATCCACCGACCATTGACGCCATCAAATCCAGCCATTTCGGCTTGTCCACCACAGACGGTATTCGGTTTGAATTAAACAAACACTGGTCGTTGGTGGGCATGATCTCGACAGCCTTGTATGGGGTCGATCAATTACAGACCAGCGTGGGCGTTAATTACCGGTTGTCAGTCTTGCCTAGTGGCCGTTGGGTCTTTCTTGACCTGGGGCTGTCACCATCGTACAGTACCAGCAAACAACGGCTGGGAGACATGACTTTACCTGGTGGTTCCATCACAATTGGTTCAAAGACCTTGCACTCATCCAAGTTGGATGTCAAGGCCGGGCAGACCTCCTTTGATGCCAAAGGCGCTCTGGGTTTGGCCGTACGGATGGGTAAGCAATACGAATTATTTGTTGAAGGCACCTATCTCTACCCCCTCATCAGCCGGAACTTTGTCCAACTCAAGGAAACCAGCGGTTCCTTCTTAGGTCGAAGCAAAGCCAAGGTTGATTGGAACGACAGCAACCTCTTCATGTGGGTCGATGAAGCGGGCCAACAAAACTTCAATCGGGTAAACCAGTCCAGGTTCAACCTGGAACCCTGGTACATCAGGTTGGGCATCCGATCGGGCTTCTAAGAAGCCGTTCTTCCGCCATTTTATCATAAGCAAAGCAACTCAACCCCTATTCGATCAATAGGGGCTGATTGGCTGCAGGAGCTTCCGGATAGGTGATTCGGGCGTGGTAAAACGAGATCAGCTTGCTTTTAAACACCCGTTTTAGTTTTTCCAAATCCCTGAAGGTGATTGGAACGTGCTTGTAAAGGCCTTCAGCAATCTGGTTGTCGATTATTTTGTCAACCAACCCGGAAATACTCTCTTCCGAATATGTTTTCAGACTTCTGGAAGAAGCTTCCACCGCATCGGCCATCATCAGAATGGCGGTTTCCTTGGACATGGGAAGGTCGCCTTCGTAAAAAAACACCTCAGGTACCGGCTCATCCGGGTGTTCATTTCTGAACTTATTGTAGAAATACCGCACAGGACCGTTACCGTGATGGGAACGTATACAGTCCCTGATTACCAAAGGCAACTTGTGTTTGTGAGCCAGCTTCAATCCATCGGTGACGTGTTTGCGGATAATGGCCGCACTTTCCTCAGGCGTCAATGTGTCGTGAGGATTGAGTCCACTCTGGTTTTCCACAAAAAAGATGGGGTTAAGCATTTTACCAATGTCATGGTACAAGGAGCCCGTCCTGGCTAGTTGCACGTTGGCATTGATTTCCTGAGCGCCGGCCGTTGCCAGGTTGGACACCTGCATGGAATGTTGGAAAGAGCCAGGGCATGTTTCGGAAAATTGCCTGAGTAAGGGATTGTTGATGTTGGACAATTCCACCAGGGTCACGTTTGAGGTATACCCAAACAACCACTCGAACAGGTAAATCAGCAAATAAGAGGACAACATCAAACCGGCATTCAACATGAAATAGGCGAACATCATCGGATTGATGCGCAGAATGGCTCCTTCTTGTATCAAAGAGACGCCGAGGTACATCACGCTATACGTCAGGAAAACCAATATCGCACAAATAACCAGCTGTGAACGCTGGGTCAAATCCTTGAGCGAGTAAACGGAGGTCATACCGGCTGTTATCTGCAGCAAAAGAAATTCATACGGGTACGAAACTATGGCCGAACTGAGCAAAACAGTAATGATGTGGGCAAACAAGGCTGTTCTGGAGTCGAAGAAGGTCCGCACCATGATGGGCAAGATCGCGTAGGGAATCAGATAAACGTTGGCAATGCCCGATCGGACGACCAGTGCTGTCAGCAAGACCAGACTGGTGATTAATATGAGCACGAAAGCCACATTGGCCTTGCGCTTGTAGGTAAAGGGCCTGAAAAACCACAGAAAGAGGAACTGTAAAATGAGCAATCCACATACGAGTACGATTTGGCCTATCAACACACCAATACCACCGGCGGCTGCCTGCCGTTTTTCTGCCACCCGTTTGAGGGACGTTAACACCTGAAACGTTTCTGAGGATATGATTTCACCCCTGTCAATGATCCGTTCCCCTCGCTGCACCAAACCAGAAGTTAATGATACGGTTGCCAGCAGGGCTTCTTTTTCGCGCTTGGTAGCGTCATTATCGAGGCTGAGGTTTTCTTTCAAATAATTATTTAGCTTGCAGGCTTTCAATTGAACCGCATTGATCGAAGGAGGAAGGTTCTGATACATTGCTTCGTACGCCTCGCTGGCCGTAAACAGGGAGTTGACACTCTGTGTTTGTGCCACCTTGTTCCTTACCACCACCACAAAGTCTATCGAGTCTTCCAACAACGCTTCTTTCTCCTTGTTCGACACGATGCCCGTTGAATACATGGCTTTTAACTGAGCCGTCATGTAATCAAGGTAATGCATTGGCACTGTCAACCGGTACTTGGTAATAAAATCGGCTTTCAGGGTAGCTAGTTCTTTATCAATCAAACCGGTATCCATACGCAGGTAAGGTTTGAACTCCTTCAAGGCCAACGTTCGCTCATCTTTCAACTGGGCCTCACCTTTATAGATCTGGAAATCATAGGGTGCTGTCATCAACCCATACCGCCAGGGCTTGCCTTCCTGAAAGGTGTATCTGAAGCGGCCCTCCCTCGGAAATGATTGAAGGATGAGCAAGGCACCCAACACGAAGAAGGCAATTTTCAAGAGGTGTTGGGTCAGTTCTTTGTCAAAACGGGGCATCTTCATGAAACTAGGCGTATTTGTTCGTCCAACTTAGTGATTGACAGGACTTGCTGACTGCAAGGATTAAGAATTAAAGGTACAAAAAAAACAAACACCAGTATCGACAAAGCCAATTTTCGTAAAAAAGCGTACTTTTGCAGCGTTAATACTGAATCCTTCATCATGTCTGAAAATCAACGCGTCCGTGTACGCTTCGCCCCCAGTCCTACAGGCCCTCTGCACATTGGAGGGGTACGAACAGCACTATACAACTATTTATTCGCCAAACAACAGGGTGGCGATTTAATCCTTCGCATCGAAGATACCGACTCCCAACGTTTTGTTCCAGGTGCCGAAGACTACATCATTGATGCCTTGAATTGGTTAGGCATCCATTTTGATGAAGGCGTTGGCGTGGGAGGCACTCACGCTCCCTATCGTCAATCAGAACGCAAAGCCATTTACCGTCGGTATGTAGATCAACTCGTGTCGGAAGGCCACGCCTATCTGGCCTTTGACACCGCCGAAGAACTGGCCGAAAAACGCGCTTCCATCGCAAATTTTCAGTACGATGCCACCACCCGCATGGGATTGAACAACTCCTTGACCCTGGATGCATCTGCCGTTCAAGAGATGCTTGAGAATGGCACTCCTTATGTGGTTCGCTTTCTGGTAGAGCCAGAGCAAACCATCGTGGTCAACGACTTGATCCGCGGTGCCGTCAGCTTCAATTCCAGCATACTGGACGATAAGGTCCTGTTCAAGTCGGCCGACCAACTGCCCACCTACCACATGGCCAATATCGTCGATGATCACTTGATGGCTATTTCACACGTGATAAGAGGTGAAGAATGGTTGCCCTCAGCCCCCTTGCACGTCATGTTGTATAAAGCCTTGGGCTGGGAAGACAGCATGCCGGCATTTGCTCACCTGCCCTTGCTGCTCAAACCCGATGGCAACGGCAAACTCAGCAAGCGCGATGGCGACAGGCTAGGTTTCCCAGTATTCCCATGCGATTGGATAGACCCTAAGACCGGTGAAAAAAGTTCGGGATACAGGGAATCCGGTTACTACCCCGAAGCCGTGGTTAATTTCCTTGCCTTATTGGGCTGGAACCCGGGCAACGACCAGGAAATTCTTTCAATGGACGAATTAATCGAGCTTTTCAGCCTTGATCGTTGCAGCAAGAGTGGTGCTCGTTTTGACTATGAGAAGGGAAAATGGTTCAACCACCAATACTTGCAACAACGCTCAGGCGACAGTCTGACCACCGACTTCAACCCCATTCTTGAAAGCAAGGGGGTCGATACCAACCGCGAATCGCTACTGCCCGATTTTACAGGACAGATCGTATCGGTTTCCCCTGCCTACGTATCCCTGGCACTGGAAAAAGTCAAAATGAGGGCGACGTTTGTCAATGACCTTTGGGAACAAGCTTCTTTCTACTTTGAACGCCCCGGCAGCTACCAGGAAAAAACCGTTCAGAAATACTGGAAGCCCGAAACAGCTGGAATGTTGCAGGCTTATTGCCAACAGCTGGAAGCAGCCCCGGTCTTTACGCCCGAACCCCTGGAAGCAATGACCAATGCCTGGATAGCCGACAATGGCTACAAATCAGGCTTACTCTATAACGCTGTCAGGCTTGCCCTGGTCGGTGAAGCGAAAGGTCCCCATTTATTCGACATTGCCGAATTGCTGGGTAAAGAAGAAACCCTATACCGCATTAAGCGGGCTATCGACGTTTTACACTAAGCAGGCATGTATCACATTGGCATCGCTGTCTATTCCTGGCTATTCAGGTTGGTGGCCTATTTTCATCCCAAAGCCGGCAAAATGGTGGTTGGGCACAAGAACACTTGGAAACAACTGAAAGCTGGACTGAATCCAGACAAGCCTTGGCTTTGGTTCCACGCCGCGTCTCTGGGTGAATTTGAACAAGGGCGCCCCATTATGGAACGCATACGGGCTGAACACCCTGAATATGGCTTGCTGCTAACCTTCTACTCGCCCTCCGGTTACGATGTACGCAAGGATTATAAGGGAGCCGACCTGGTTTGTTACCTGCCCTTCGACCGTAAGAAAAACGTTGTTCGTTTCCTGAACCTGGTCAATCCATCCAAAGCCTTTTTTATCAAATACGAATTCTGGCCCAATTACC
The DNA here is from genome assembly GCA_012718945.1 of Bacteroidales bacterium. GTDB lineage: Bacteria > Bacteroidota > Bacteroidia > Bacteroidales > UBA1402 > UBA8389. Next base: position 9,621 of record JAAYBL010000116.1, on the reverse strand, counting down.
TCTTTGAATTGGGGAAACGATCCATTCCCACTTACCTGGTCTCGGGCATTTTCCGTCCCGACCAGGCCTTCTTCAAACCCATAGGCTTGGCCTATCGGAGAGTACTGGAGCCGTTTACCCATTTCTTTGTACAGGATGAGATTTCCGTTTCCCTGTTGGAAACCCTTGGATACACCACCAACGTGACCCTGTCTGGTGATACCCGTTTCGACAGGGTACTGGAAATAGCCCAGAAAGCCAAACAACTGGATGTGGTGGAAGCCTTTGTCAATGGAGCAAAAGCCGCCAATCAACCCATCCTGGTGGTGGGTAGCTCCTGGCCCCAGGATGAACAGTTCCTACTACCCTACTTCAACGAACACCCTGGCATGCGACTCATCATCGCTCCTCATGAGATCCACGAGGGTCATCTGAAAGCCATCGAAAGCGACCTCACCCGACCCAGCCGACGCTATACGCAGGCCAGCAGCGAAGACGCACAGAACGCTGACTGCCTGATTATTGATTGCTTTGGATTGCTTTCTTCCATCTACCGTTACGGCGACATGGCTTACATAGGGGGTGGTTTTGGCGTTGGCATCCATAACACCTTGGAAGCCGCTGTCTACGGCATTCCAGTGCTCTTTGGGCCCAAGCACGAGAAGTTTGCCGAGGCCAAGGCACTGGTGTCAACCGGCGGTGCTGTCTGTCTACAAGATGGAGCAGCCTTATCAGCCACCCTGGATGAACTTGTTCAACAAAAGGAACAACGTTTGGAAATTGGGAAAAAGGCCGGTGAAATGGTGAAAAATGGCAGCGGTGGCACAGAAATCCTGCTGAAGGTTTTGTTCAACTAAACGTTGACTTTTCTCGGTTTGCACTCAACAATCCTATCTGCACAGTCTATTCTTAACCCTTACTGTTTGCATACCGCAACAAGGGGTCGTACAGGCCAATGGCTTTGGTCAGTGCGATGGCTAATTGTCGCCACAAAGGCTTGTGCGTTGGCTTTAAAAAAGCGTTGATAACAGCTTCATCGGGCTCAGGCAGGGGGCCAAAGGCAGGTAGCCCTTCAGGAAACGGTATGTCATCGACAGAATGCAAGGCGGCCCCGTTGTAGTGTGTGCCTGAACCGTCCTTACCAATATTCCTGACCAATGACGCCTTTGGATAAAGGGTATACAAACCCAATGTCCATGCCTTGTAGGTCACCCGAAGATCCCAAATCTGGGGGACCCGTTTGTAGGTGCGAAGCAGGTCTTCCCCACAGGTGCTGGCAAAAGCCCTGCGCATTGTTGGATCGGCCATGCCTTTATCCATGATGGTCAAATCATCCATCAGCCGACTCCATACAGCTTTCCAGGTGCCCCACCCCCAGGAACAATGACGTTGACAGACAAACAAATCGTGCGTGTAAGTACCAGGCATTGTAAAAGGATGCGTATAGGCGCCAATCGAACACAAACCGGGGGCGTCTTTATAGTGTGTCAAGGCCTGATTCATGTAAGTCAGGAACTGAGGGGCCGTTTGTATGTCATCTTCGACCACAATGCAACGATCGTGGTGTTCCAGTGTTTCAGTAACAGCTGACAAGACATTTCTGGTGCATCCAACATTGGTGGGCCGTTCAATCAGATGAATTGACTTAAAACCCTTTATACTACGTAAATACGTTCTAACGCCTTGTACGCCGGCTTGATCCCGTTCGTTCCTGGGAGCATCGGAATAAACATAGAGGGAACTTTCCGAAGCCAGATTATTGGCGGCCAATGCTTCCACGACCTTCGCAGTATGGTCAGGTCTGTTGAAAACAATCAATACGATAGGGGCTGGTGGGGGTGTGAGCGTATGCATTGTCATCGGATTTGTTGGCATCTTGTAACACAAAAGTACACATTTATCCTTACATTTGCCCATCTTAATCAACCTGATGAACCTTGACAAGAATGTCATACTTACGTAATTGCTCATACATTAAACGATCACCCTATGAAAAACATTGATTGGAAAAAGGGACTGCCACACCTGGTAGCCATACTTTTGTTTCTTGGCTTGACCATCACCTACTTCTCACCCATTATGTTTGAGAACAAGGACATGGCACAGGCTGACCTGATCAGTGGCGCTGGCTGGGGAAACGATGCAAAACAATTCCATGAGGAAACAGGGGAGTACACATTCTGGTCCAACGCCATGTTCGGTGGCATGCCAGCCAATTATGCCTACATGCCCAGAACCAACAACATTTTCGAGCGTTTTTCCAAGCTGGTCATGTTCAACCTGCCCCCTATTCACGTTGGGGTCGTATTCCTCTACCTGGCGGGGTTTTATATCTTTCTGTTGGCATTGGGCGCCAATCCCTGGCTGAGTATAATTGGTGCCATCGCATACGGCTTATCCTCCTACAATATCATCATCCTTGAGGCCGGGCACGTAAACAAAGCCCTTGTCATGGCCACAATGGCTCCCGTATTGGGGGGTATACTGCTCTGTTATCGAAAAAAGTTCCTTTGGGGTAGCTTGATTACCTTATTTTTCACTGGGTTAAATGTCCTTTGGAACCATCAACAAATCAGTTATTACCTATTGTTGATCATCATACCTTTAGCCATTGTTTATTTCATCTTCGCGCTCAGGGAGAAAAAGGTAAAAGACTTCTTCCTCTCTTCCGGCCTCTTGCTGGTCATTGCGGCGATCGCCCTCTTGCCTGCAGCAGACCGTTTGATTCCAACCGCTGATTATTCAAAAGAAACCATGCGTGGCGGGGCCGTCCTTCAACAAACAGCGACGGGCGAAAAATCGGGCAAGTCGGGATTGGACATTGATTACGCTTACCAATGGAGCTACGGACGGTTGGAAACCATGACGATGTTGATTCCCAATTTCTATGGAGCCAGTTCACATTACAACATAGGCAGGGATTCCGAAACCTACGAAGCCCTCAAACAGACAGGTCAAGCCGAACAATTCAGCAAACACGCACCGATGTATTGGGGCGACCAGCCCTTCACCTCAGGACCAGTTTACATGGGCGCTATCATCTGTTTCCTGTTTATTCTGGGTCTGTTTGTGGTCAAAGGGCCTGAGAAATGGTGGATACTGGCGGCAACGATTATTTCGATCATCCTGTCCTGGGGTAAGAACTTCATGGTTGTCAATGAATTCCTGTACAACAGCTTACCCTTGTACAACAAGTTCAGGGCTCCTTCCATGGCGTTGGTCATCGCCGGCGTGACCATGGTTGCCCTGGCCATCATCGCCTTGCGTGACATCCTCAAAGCAGAAGATAAAAAGGCCTTTATCAAACCACTCTACTACTCAGCAGGCATCACCGGAGGCTTGTGTTTGCTTCTTGCGCTCCTGGGCGGCAGCCTGTTTAGTTTTACTTCAGCAAGCGACGTCAATTACCCGCAATGGTTATTGTCGGCCTTCATCGAAGACCGCCAAGGTATGCTGACCGGTGACGCCTGGCGTTCCTTCTTCCTCATCCTCCTGTCGGCCGGTGGTCTATGGCTGTATTTGAACAACAAGCTGAAGGCCTCTTACCTGATGGCCCTCATCGGATTGCTGGTGTTGATAGACATGTGGACCGTTGACAAACGTTTCCTGAACAACGACCATTTCATGCCCAAACAGGTAGCAAAAGCCATTAAACCGACCCAGAATGATTTACTGATCCTTCAGGACAAAGACCCCAATTACAGGGTATTAAACCTATCGACGAATACGTTCAACGAATCAGCCACCTCCTATTTCCACAAATCAGTTGGAGGTTACAGCCCTGTAAAACTACGCCGTTACCAGGACATCATCGATTTCTACCTGTCCAACAGGGGCATCAACATGAACGTCTTGAACATGTTGAACACCAAATACGTCATTGTCCCCACGGAAAATGGTTCTACTGTCCAACAAAATCCCGATGCACTGGGCAACGCCTGGTTCGTGGACAGTTTGTTGTGGGTAGACTCACCTGACGATGAAATCCACGCACTGGGCACCTTGAATCCTGCCACGATGGCTGTTGTCGAAAAGACCTGGAAAGAGAATGTCACCGTAGAGCCCGTAGTCGTAGGAGATTCGGCCTCCATCGTTATGACGCAATATACGCCTGGCAAGCTGACGTATCAAAGCCACAGCGATAAAGCCAGGGTGGCCGTCTTCTCTGAAGTGTTCTACAAAACCTGGCGTGCGACCATCGATGGACAACCGGCCACCCCTATCCGCGTCAACTACATCCTGAGAGGACTTGAGGTTCCTGCCGGACAACACGAAGTCGTCTTTGAATGTGTGGATGAATTGTATCTCAAATCGGCTCGCTGGTCCTCCATCGGATCCATCTTTGTTGGCGTGATACTGTTCTCCCTGGTTGGATTATTGATCTTCACAGGTCTTCGTAAGAGGAAGGAGACGAACTGATAAAAAAGTGCGGTGGCCATGGATGTGTTCTTCGAATTCGAGCACATCCATGGCCACCGTTATTTTTAAAAAATCCCGGACTTACTTTTTATACCAAGCCCATAGTCTGGGAAAGAGCGTTTGTACCCAAAAAGTCAACCATGTTCTACCATGCACTTTTGGGAAAAACGTCTTGGTAAAATACAAGAACTCTTTATACGCATACCCCTTGGGGCTTTTCAAGTATTTCAAACGGGCCTTCACCCTTTTGTCATAAAACCGTTTGCCCTGGTTTTTATCGTATGAACACGTGCCCCCGTAGTCAGGCAAAATCAAGACCGGGAAGCCGGCACGGCCTGCTCGTAAGGAATAGTCATAGTCAGCCAGGCAATGTGTGTATTTATCGGATAACATGCCCACGGATTTAAAAACCGTATCGGCCACCAGTAAAATATTGGCATTGCACAAATCACATGGTTGAAACGTGCCGTTTGGCATGACATCGTAATGGACGTAGTCGCCATCCGAATACAAACGGTGTCCTCCATACGTAAACTGTTTGGAAACGGCATCCCTTGTACTAGCCACATAAATCCCCCTTTTACCGAAAGTGTTCAGGGCGTATTCATCGGCTGACAACAAGTTTTTCAAGGTTTCCGGATACATGTTGGTATCATCGTTAACCAACCAGAAATAATCGAAAGAACCGCTTTCATGGGCCGACTTCCATGCCAAACGCATACCTCCGGCCCAAAACAGTTGCCCGCTTCCCTGGATGATGTGTACGGCTGGGTAGGCTGCCGATACACTTTCCGACGTACCGTCGGTAGAGCCGTCATCTACCAGGAAAATATGGAGGTCAATAAGGTCAGTGTCTTGCTGGCCATAAAGGCTAGCAAGACACTCCATCGTTTTATTTCTGCGGTTAAAGCACGTCAGTAAAACGGCAACTTGTACACGGTTGGTACCGGTCATAACTGATTAATACCTGTAGTGGTCGGCTTTGTAGGGACCGTTGGCGTCAACACCAATGTAAGCAGCCTGTTCGGGAGTAAGTTTGGTCAGTTTGACACCAATACGTTCCAGGTGCAAACGGGCAACTTCTTCATCCAGATGCTTGGGCAAACGGTAGACACCTACTTCGTAGGATTTGGTCCACAGTTCAATCTGAGCCAGCGTTTGGTTGGTGAAGGAATTACTCATCACGAAAGAGGGGTGACCGGTAGCACAACCCAGGTTAACCAAGCGACCGTCGGCCAGCAGAATGAGTGAATGGCCATCGGGGAAGAAGTATTGATCCACCTGCGGTTTGATGTTGCGGTGTTTGATACCGGGGTAGTTCTTGAGTTTTTCGACCTGGATTTCGTTGTCAAAATGCCCGATATTGCAGACAATGGCGCTATCTTTCATCTTCAACATGTGTTCCAGACGAATAACATCGCAGTTGCCGGTGGTCGTGACGTAAATGTTCCCTTCAGACAGGGCATCTTCAACCGGTTTGACTTCAAATCCTTCCATCGCTGCCTGCAAGGCACAGATGGGGTCAATTTCGGTCACGATAACCCTGGCACCATAGGTACGCATGGAATGGGCGCATCCTTTACCCACATCGCCATAACCGCACACCACAACGACCTTGCCGGCCAACATGATGTCGGTAGCGCGTTTGATACCATCGGCCAACGATTCGCGGCAGCCATACAGGTTATCAAATTTTGACTTGGTCACCGAATCGTTTACATTGAAGGCGGGGAAGAGCAACTCGCCAGCTTCCATCATCTGATACAGCCTGTGGACACCCGTGGTTGTTTCTTCTGAAACACCCTTGATCTCAGCCACGTGTTTGGTCCAGAATGTGGCATCTTCGGCCAGAATGGTTTTCAGGATGGTTTTGAGGCTACGTTCGTCCTCGGTATGAGTCGGCGTATCCAACACGCCAGCTTCTTTCTCGGCGCTGAAACCAAGATGGCACATCAATGTGGCGTCGCCACCATCGTCTACAATCAACGTGGGGCCTTGGCCACCGGGGAAATTCAATGCTTGTAATGTACACCACCAGTATTCATCCAGATTTTCACCCTTCCAGGCAAAAACAGGCACACCGGCAGCGGCCACAGCAGCAGCTGCGTGGTCTTGGGTTGAATAGATATTGCAACTGCACCAGCGCACTTCAGCTCCAAGGGCTTTGAGTGTTTCGATGAGTACAGCGGTCTGAATGGTCATGTGCAAGGAACCCATGATGCGGGCACCTTTTAGCGGTTGCGTTTTGGCATATTTGGCCCTGATGGCCATCAAACCAGGCATTTCACCTTCAGCCAATTCAATTTCCTTACGGCCGAAATCAGCCAAACTGATATCAGCAACTTTATTGGATTCGCTTGAGAAAAGAGGAGATACAGACATAATGGGTAATGATTAACGCGTCAGCGTGATGAAACGTTGGGATAAAATCAGGTGCAAAGATACAAAAACCGCCAAACTATCAGTAACTTTGGATTCGCCTTTTTCACCAGCAGGCCGCTGACATCCCTAGCAAAAAACAAAGCAATGCTTCATTGAATGGTCACACAACCTCTCATTAGTTTTATTACCGTAACCTACCAGGCTGAAGCCGTATTACCGCCCACGTTGGATCGATTGTTGGAACAGACAGACCAGTCGTACGAATGCCTTGTCATAGACGGAGGATCGACCGATGGCACGCTGGCTCTGATCAAGGAGTATGAAGTAAAATTTGCCGGCTGTGGCGTCACCTTTACCTGGATTAGCGAGCCGGACAAAGGCTTATATCATGCCATGAACAAAGGCTTGGCAATGGCTCAGGGAGTCTACGTTTGGTTTATGAATGCTGGCGACCGGTTGGCCGGAAAAGGCACCATTCAACGTATCAAAGCAGGCCTCACTCCCGTCGCAACGTCTCAGGCATCGTTCGATTCGGCCATGACTCTCCCCGACTTTATCTATAGGGAAACGACAGTCGTAGACGATGGTTACAACGTCGTTGGGGCAAGGCGATTAAAAGCCCCGGCCCATCTCACATGGAAACACTTCAAATGGGGCATGCTGGTCTGCCACCAGGCCATGGTGGTCAAACGCAGCCTGGCACCCACCTTTGATCTACACTACCGCTATTCGTCCGATTTCGACTGGGCCATTCGTTGTTTAAAACAGGCCACCTCTATTCACAACACAAACCTGGTGCTGTGTGATTTTTTACACGGAGGGTTGACGACAAACAAAATGAAATCGTCTCTCAAGGAACGGTTTGTCATCATGACAAACCATTATGGTCTGCTAAGCACACTAACGCTACACGGCTGGTTTATCATCCGGGCTGGCTGGTTTAAAGTAAGGCATGGTTGGCTGTAAGAGGCGATTACTTTTCCCTCATTACCCTCTCGTACAACTGCATGTACTCTTCATAACGGACCTCTTTTGAATAGCGTTTGCCGGCCCGTTCCATACAAGCATCGCGGTAATAAGCCTTTCCTTTGGAATGGATCTCCTCAATAGCATTTAGCAAACCATTCGTGTCTCCTTTTTCAACAACAATCCCCGTCTTTTCATCAATGGCTTCCGGACTGCCTCCCGTCTTATAGGTAACAACGGGAGTGCCACAAGCCAACGCTTCCAGGTTGGTGGTAGGAAAATTATCCTCATAGGTTGGATTGACATACACATCACAGGCAGCGTAGACATCTGCCAACGCATCAACACTCTCGGTTCGCAGAATGGTTATAACGTTTTCAGGTAACCGTTTAACCTGCTCCTTATTCAAGCCAACCAAAACAATGCGGTAATCATCGGACAAGGAGTCACTAAGTTTGATGAAATCGTTCAGCCCCTTTCTTTGCGTCCACCCATTGGCTACTCCGAGGATTAAAAACGCGCTTTCAAGGCCATGCTGTTTCCTGAAAATGGTTGTTTCCTTGGGCTGAAATCGCTTGGTATCAATACCATTGTAAATCAATTGCCGTGGGACTTCCTTCAAGTATGAGGCGCCGACAAGCCCGGACAACCAGTTTGAAACCGGCACAACTGTCAGGTTGGGCAACGAGGTGAACAACGCTTTTTTCAAGGAATAATTACGCCTCGATCGGTCTAAAAAGTAACTGCTGGGGTGGGTGTGTTTTTGCGGACAAGCATAACACTGTGTTTTCCATTTTTCACAGCCAACGAAATCAAAGTACACACAATGACCTGTAATAGGCCAGCAGTCGTGAAATGTCCATACGACTGGAATATCTTCAGCTTTGAAATAGGCAAACAAAAGCGGGTAATTGATATAGCTGCCATGCAGATTATGCAGTTGAACGACATCGGGCTTAATGACCTCCATTTCCCTGATCAATCGTTTGGTCGGGCCTATTGATGCCAATCCGTGTCTGTCAAACAACCGCGTTTGAAGCCCGTGCCAGCGGATGGTCCAATCATTGCCTATCCGAATTTTCTGGGATTGACTGGGTTGTTCATCCCTACCAAATGCGATATAACTTTTCCAGCCCCTTGCCATGGCTGTCAAACCAATTTCTTCCGCAATTCTTCCGGTAGAACCGGAGTTGACCCTGGTATTAATCTGCAATAGGGTTTTCGGTTTCATCGTGTATTATTGTTCAAACCTCCAGTTATTTTTTGCTTCTAAAGATAGTGGTTTTGGGGGCTCAACAGCAATAAAAAAATAATTATACATTATTCCATTTTTTTTGTAGCGTTTCACCCCGGTTTTTCATCTGTAAAGAAAAGCCCCCGCAAAGCGGAGGCTCTTCAAACCGAGAAACTCTTTTTAATTTCCTCTATATACAGTCGAGCCGTTCCAACGTGAGTTGCAACGGCTTCTTTTTTGACTATACCACGTAGGTGGTTGAAGCGGTATCGCCTCCCTTGCCCGTCCAGTTGGTATGGAAGAATTCACCCCTGGGTTTGTCGACGCGTTCGTAGGTATGAGCCCCGAAATAGTCGCGTTGAGCCTGGAGCAAATTGGCCGGTAAACGACCGCTGCGGAAACCGTCGAAATAGCAGAGAGCTGATGTCAAGGCAGGCACAGGAATACCATGCGTCAACGCTGTAGCGCAAACACGCCTCCATCCGGCCTGGGCTTTTTCCACCTTTTCCTTGAAATAGGGATCCAGCAACAGGTTGTGCAGGTCGGGATTCTTGTCGAAGGCCTTCTTGATGTCTCCGAGGAAAACGGAACGGATGATGCAACCACCGCGCCACATCAGGGCGATGCCACCGTAATTCAGG
>JAAYBL010000115.1 GCA_012718945.1 Bacteroidales bacterium | reverse complement strand
TCCGGCCGGCAGGTAAAACACATCCCCGGGTTGAACGTCATGGTAACACAGCACCTCCTCGATGCTGTTGTCGGCGATACGTTGTTCATACTCCTCGGGAGTAATGCGTGTAGAAAACCCGGAGACCAGCCTGGCGCCAGGTTGAGCAGCGATAACGTACCACAACTCCGACTTTCCAAACGATTGGTGACGGCTGGCAGCCAACACATCGTCAGGATGCACCTGAATGGAAAGATCGGCGGCAGCATCGATGAATTTTACCAGGAGAGGAAATGTCAATCCGTATTTCTCGTATACGGATTGCCCTACCAATCCAACGGGATCGGCGGCCAAGAGGTCAGTCAGTGTCCGACCGGCCAAGGGGCCCTCAGAAACGACGGAAACAGACCCGGGAACGGCTGAAACTTCCCAGCTCTCGCCCACACCTTCCAGTGCGACATCCATGCCTTTGTAGGATGACAAGTCCTTGCCGCCCCAAATGACGGTCTTGAAAACAGGCTCAAAACACAGCGGGTACCAATGCATTGTTTACTACCTTTTCGTGTCCTAAAGGTCAGTGTTTTTTTTGAAACGAGCAAGACATGGTGGGTAGTGAACGTCACTTCTATCGTTATGCCTGGTTTTCAGCCTGCAAGGCTTCCAAATCCAACGTGGCGGCTGTCCATTCCTCCATCTTGGCTTCCAGCGCTTTGGTTGATTTCGCGTGCAACTGAATCAAGGCCAGGTTGGAGGCACCATCAGGAGTAGCCATGAGGGCTTCTGTGTGGGCTACTTCGGTCTCCAGGGTTTCAATCTCCCGTTCACAGGTTTCCACCAGTTTTTGCAAGCGTTTCAACTGTTTGTTGTATTCTTTCCTGGCTTCGTAGCTCAGTTTACTGTCAGATGGTGCCTTTTCACTGTTGTTAGTGGACTTGACGACCTGACTGATCTCTATGTCCCTCAGGTTCTCCAACTTTTTAGAGGCCAGAAAATCCATGATGCCTCCCAAATGTTCTTTCACCTTGCCACCATTGAATTCATACACCTTGCTGACCAGTCCATCCAGGAATTCCCTGTCGTGGGAGACTACGATGGCCGTGCCGTTGAACTCGCGGATGGCTTTTTTCAACACGTCCTTGGAACGCATGTCCAGGTGGTTGGTAGGTTCGTCCAACACCAGCAGGTTGACCGGTTCCAACAGGAGTCTGATCATGGCCAGGCGGCTGCGTTCACCGCCCGATAATACGGCGACCTTTTTGTCGGTGGCCTCGCCCCCAAACATGAAGGCGCCAAGGATATCGCGGATTTTCGTGCGAATGTCACCCACCGCTACATGGTCGATGGTTTCAAACACGGTTTGCTTTTCATCCAGCAAACTGGCTTGGTTTTGAGCGAAGTAGCCGATTTTTACATTGTGTCCCAGCGTCAGGGTTCCCGTGTAAGAAATCTCGCTCAGGATACACTTGATCAAGGTGGATTTACCCTCCCCGTTCTTGCCCACGAAGGCCACTTTCTCTCCTCGGCTGATGGTCAGGTTGACGTGTTTGAACACGGTGTGACTGCCGTAATCCTTGCGTAGGTCTTCCATCACCACAGGGTAGCTACCCGATCGGGGTGCCGGGGGAAATTTGAGGTTGAGCGAAGCGTTGTCTTCGTCGTCTACTTCCAGCCGTTCCAGCTTTTCCAGTTGCTTGATGCGTGATTGCACTTGCACGGATTTGGTGGCCTTGTATCGGAAGCGTTCAATGAAATCTTCGGTATCCTGAATGAGTTTCTGCTGGTTTTCGTAGGCCCTGATCTGCTGTTCGCGTTGTTCTTTGCGCAACACCACGTACTGGTCATACGGTACTTTGTAGTCGTACAAACGGCCCAACGACAACTCGATGGTGCGGGTGGTCACCGCGTTGATAAAGGCCCTGTCGTGGGAGACCAAGACCACCGCATTGGCATGGTTGGCTAGAAAGGTTTCCAGCCATTGGATGGATTCGATGTCCAGGTGGTTGGTAGGCTCATCCAAGAGCAAAACGTCAGGCCGTTGCAGCAGCAGTTTGGCCAGTTCAATGCGCATGCGCCAGCCACCACTGAATTCCCTGGACGGCCTGTTGAAATCAGACCGCGTAAAACCCAGCCCCGCCAGGGTCTTCTCCACCTCAGCCTTGTAATTGTTCACGCCTGACAATGCCAGCCGCTCGTTTTTGTGGGTCAGTTCGTCGATCAGGTCGTGATAGGACGTCGACTCATAGTCCTCCCGAGAACTCAATTCCAGGTTGATGCGTTCGATGTCGGCCTGTAAATCGAAGATGGCCTGAAAGGCTTTCTCTGCTTCTTCAAGGACGGTCAAACCATCCTCGTGGATCATGTGCTGCGGCAGGTAGCCAACGGTGACGTCCTTGGGCAAGGCGATGACACCCCTGGTCGG
>JAAYBL010000114.1 GCA_012718945.1 Bacteroidales bacterium | reverse complement strand
GCAAGTCTGCATCTGAGTCGTTGGCCGATGGCGATATGACTCCTGTTGAAGACCACTTGCTGCCCGTAACCGAGGAGACCCCTGTATTCAGGAACATCCATGTCAAAAACCTGGTTTCCCGCAACGCCAGAAGGGCCCTTTTCTTCAACGGCCTGCCTGAAATGAACATCAGCGGCATCTTCCTGGAAAACGTCAGCATAACGGCCAAATATGGTGCCGAACTCTCGGAATCGGACAGTATCGTCTTCACCAATGTGCACGTAGAACCAGCTGAAGGGCCTGCCCTGCTGTTGAACAATGTGAAGAATATGACGGTTGACGGATTCACTTGTCCCCCCTCGGTGAGCCCCGCTGTCCACGTAAAAGGACAACGCAGTGTCGATCTGATGTTTAAACAAGCACCATCCAAAGACCGTTTTTCCTTTGCGACACCCGAACTGGCTTCTTGTGTGAAGGTTTATTGAACGAATCCGCGCCGCTTATTAAAATGTCTGAAAAATGTCAAGGGTATGAAAAATTCAATACCTTTGCGGTAATGTGTTTCCGTAGCCATTATGTTTCACACATCAATGTAAGCCATGTTTAACAGCAAGACCATCGTCTATACGTCGGGTACGTTTGATATGTTCCATACGAACCATTTGAAAATGATCAATTACGCTAGGGGGTTGGCTGACATCCTGATTGTAGGGGTCAGTACCGACGAATTGGTCTCATCGTACAAGGCTCCTCCCATCATCCCCTTCAATGAACGCTTCCAGATTATTGAAGCGCTCAAGGCCACCGACATTGTCATTCCTCAACACACACTCGATCACACCGAAATTGTCAAGAAACTGCACATTGATGCTTTCGTTGTAGGCGATGATTGGAATGGCAAGTACGATTACCTGGAGGAAATGGGCGTCAAGGTGTTTTATTTCCCTTATGGCAATGGCGTGTCTTCTTCCTCACTGAAAAAAACCATCCACGATACCTACGAACAACACCTCAAGGCTGTGCAACAAACCAAGCCTGAAACCATTAAAAAGGAAAAATAGTTAATTAGGGACGGCCTACCTTGCTGTTGCCTACAACCCACCAAGCTGCTGATGAGCAAAACTGCTTTAGTTACCGGAGGAACAAAGGGCATTGGACGCGCCGTTTGTGAAAGTCTGCTTAGTGATGGTTGGATTGTTGTGGCTACGTTTGGTTCGGATACCCAGACAGCCGCAGAACGAACTGAAACCTACGCCTCAGAGGCTCCCGGACGTTTTTTCGCGCTACAGGCAGATTGTACAGATCTGAGTCGTCTATCCGACGTTGACACTTTCCTGGATGAACACAGGCTGATGCTGGATGCGTTGGTCATCAACGCCGGCCTGACCGACCGTTCGGACTTCTCTTCCATCACACCGGAGAGTTGGCGACGCGTTTTTACAGCCAATATTGACTACCCGGTTTTTTTAATTCAACGTCTTTTCAACCGTATGAACGAGCAGGCAGCCATTGTGTTTACAGGCTCCCTGATGGGTATTTACCCTCATGCCATGTCGCTGTCCTACGGAGTCAGCAAAGCGGCCGTACATGCCTTGGTCAAAAACCTGGTCAAGTTTATGGCTCCCAAGCATATTCGTGTCAATGCCGTTGCACCTGGCTTTGTGGAAACCGACTGGCATCGCAACAAGCCGGTTGAAATACGTAACAACATCACCGACAAGCTGGCCGCTGGTCGCTTCTGCTCACCGGAAGAGGTGGCAGAGGTTTACCTGATGCTCATTCACAACACCTACATGAACGGTGAAGTGATTGTGTGCGACGGTGGCTATGCAACAGCGTAATTAGATTCTTATGACAACAGAAAAACCCTCCTTTAAAGACTCCCTAAAATCCTGGGATACTGAAAACTACCTCGATAGGGGCTTTTATCGCCCTATTGGTTACAAACTGGCATTATTGCTGAGAAACACGGGCATCACCCCCAACGCCATTACCATCATTTCCATTTTCGTGGGCGTGGCCGCTTGCTTGTTGTTTTACCCTGACAATGCCTTGTGGATCAATCTGATTGGATTTCTTTTGTTGGTGTTTGCCAACATCTTGGATTGCGTAGACGGTCAATTAGCCCGCATGACAGGCATTAAGTCTGAATTGGGACGTATACTCGATGGCTTCTGCGGCGATATCTGGTTCCTGACTTTCTACACCGTCATGACGATGCGTCTCATCAACAGCGAAGGCTGGGGTTGGTGGACCATTCTGATTGCTTTGGCGTCTGCCTATTCGCATTTCAACCAAGCCGGCATGGTGGATTACTACAAAACCCTGCACCTGCATTTTCTAAAAGGGGGAATCAACAGTGAGTTTTCCAGTACCGACGACGTTCGGGAAAAATACAAGGCCCTGGGGTGGAACAAGCCGGTTGCAAAAATCCTGATGAAGCTGTATTTCATCTACACGAAAAACCAGGAATCCAAGACGCCTGAGCTGAGGCGCTATCTGGGTGGTCTAAACGGCCAGTATCCTGATGGATACCCTGAAGATGTCAAGCATGCCTTTAGGGCTAAGAGCCTTAAAATGATGCCCTTGTTAGATGTTTTCACGTTCAATAGCCGCAGTTTGGTGATGTTGCTCACGTTGGTGCTCAACCTGGAATGGATTTATTTTGCGGTAGAGATACTGGTATTCAATCCCCTCTTGTTCATTGCCATCAAGCGTCATGAACGCATGTGCAAATCACTGAATCCGTCTTAATACGATGAAAAAGTTCAAACTCAACGCCCAGAACATCTTTTTTATCATCGGCTTTTTGGCGCTGGTGATCATGGTATGGGCTATTGGCTTGAACGAGATCGTTTCCAATGTGTGTAAAACGGGTTGGTGGTTTCTGGCCATTATCGGTATGTGGTTGCCCATCTACCTGATAAACACGCTGGCTTTTGTGACCATCGTCAGGGATGAAGACCCGGCCAACCACAAGGCCTCTTTTCTGCACATCTTCAAAATCAACCTCAGCGGTTTTGCCTTGAAGGCGGCGACACCGCTGGGTTTTCTTGGTGGCGATCCATACAAAATCATCGAATTCAGGGCCTTGTTCGGGGTGGAAAAAGCCACGTCATCGGTGGTCTTGTATTCCATGACACACATGACGGCTCATTTCTTGTTTTGGACACTGGCCATTCTGGCTACAGTCGCTTTTTTGCCGGTGCCGTTGAATTTCCGTATTTTCTTATTGGGCTCCTTTGTCTTTTTCACTGCCCTCTTGTATTTATTGTGGCGTGGTTACCGCAAGGGGATGACCGTGCGATTCTTTCATATCTGTTGTAAGTTGCCCTATCTCAAACGTTGGGTGCTGCCTTTTTTCATGAAGTACAACGATAAGCTGATATTGATCGATCACCAGATTTCGCATTTGTACAACAAGCGGCGGAAGGCCTTTTTAAAAACGCTGGCCCTTGAGTTTTTTGCCCGCGTGTGCAACTGCCTGGAGGTGTATGTCATCCTTCTTACCGTCACTTCTGAAGTGACATTGATCCAATCGGTGGTTATCTACACCTTCATGAGCCTGTTTACCAACATCCTCTTTTTCTCACCCATGCAGGTGGGTACCAGGGAGGGCGGTTTCCTGATTGCATTCAGAGCCTTATCCTTGTCAGGAGGGTTGGGTATTTACGTTAGCCTGGTTACCAGGGTAAGGGAACTGTTCTGGATGGGCGTCGGTATCCTGCTCATGAAAGTTCACGGCAAGACGTCTACAAAGCTGCCGGTTGATTCTTAATTTAGTTTGTATGTTGAAACGCGAAGTCATTGATTTGAAAGTGATGGAAAGCCTGTCTCCCATCTTTAGGGGTGAGCGAGGGCATAAGTTGGCCAAAACTGTCATGCGTGCCTTTGCCATTGATAAGGTAAACTGGGTATATGGGCGTTCCTGCCACATGGAGGGTGCTGCTTTTGCCGATAGTTTGCTGAAAGATTTGGGTGTCAGTTACCAGATTGGTAACCCCGACCGGTTGCGTTTACTACCCGAAGGCGCCTTTATCACTGTTTCCAACCATCCCTATGGTGGTATAGATGGCATCATGCTCATTGACCTTTTGGCCGATTTGCGTCCGGACTATAAGGTTATGGTCAATCAGTTTCTGTCGCTCATTAAGGCCATGGATGTCAATTTTATCTCTGTCAGGCCCAAAACCGGCAAAAAGGAAAATGATCCCTCAAATAGTGTCAACGGCATTCGTCGTACCCTGTCCAACTTGAGGGATGGCCATCCGGTTGGTTTTTTTCCGGCAGGTGCCGTATCCATGTTCCGCTTCAAAGACATGAAAGTTAGGGACAGGGAATGGCAGGAGACCATCATTCGATTGGTTCAAATGGCCAAAGTGCCTGTGTTGCCTATCCGTTTTTTTGACCAGAATTCTCCGTTTTTTTATTTCCTGGGCGTCATCAATTGGCGTGTACGCTCCTTGCGTATGCCCAGGGAAGTCTTTAATAAAGCCAAACAACGCCCCCGCATCGGCATTGGCGAATTCATTACCCCAGAGAAGGTGGCTTCATTCAAAACCTTGGATGAACTAAGCCGTTATGTCCGTAAATCGGTGTACGACATGCCCATGCCTACCGATTTTATCCCCAGAGATCAACTCAACGCCTATTTATCCAAGGCCTAAAACAACCTTTTGTATCATGAAAAACGTATCCGTCGTCATTCTAGCACTTGTTGCGCTACTCTTTGCTGCAGCCAACGAACGCCCCGTCCACTTATTGCTGGCCGGAGACTCCACCATGGCAGACAAGCCTGCGTATAAAAACAGTATCAACCCACTTTCTGGTGAAGTAACACCGGTACCCTTTCACGAAAAGGGGTGGGGTATGTTGCTTCAAGCTCATTTTACCGACCGCGTCAAAGTGGAAAATTGGGCTCAGAACGGTCGCAGCACCAGACGCTTCATTGAAGAAGGTTGGTGGGACAAGCTATTGGCAAACACGATGAAAGGCGATTATGTTGTCATTCAGTTTGCACATAACGATGGCGCTGTCAACAAGCCTGATCGGTATACCAGCCCTGAAGCCTACGAAGCCAACCTGGTGCGTATGATTAAGGATGTGAGAGCAAAGGGCGCTCACCCTATCCTGGCAACTGCCGTTATGCGTCGGAAGTTTGATGCTGAAGGAAAGCTTGTTGACACACATGGTGTCTACCCTGAGTTAACCCGCAAAGTGGCTAAGGATCAAAAAGTCCCCATAATCGATTTGCAAGCCAAAACGACTCAATGGTTGGAAGCGGTCGGTGTTGAGCCTTCAGCCCGATTCTTCCATCAAATGCCGGCTGGTGAAAATCCATTGTACCCCAATGGCTTATCTGATAATACCCATTTCAATGAATCGGGCGCCAAAGTGGTCGCCGGTTTCTTTGTTGATGGTTTGGAGGCCTTGGAAATAAAGCCCTTGGTCGCTGCATTGAAAAAGAACAGTTCGTCGTATGTGTCGCAGGTTTGGGCGCCAGACCTGGGTAATGGTCGCTATAAAAACCCTATTCTGTATGCGGATTACTCTGATCCTGATGTTTGTGTGGTCGATGGGATCTACTACATGGTGGCTTCAAGTTTTAACTGCGCACCGGGTTTGCCCATTTTGCGATCCTACGACCTGGTCAACTGGACGTTGATCAACCATGCCTTGCCAGCCGTAGAGCCATTGGACTTTTTCTCAAAACCCCAACTTGGTTGTGGCGTCTGGGCTCCCTGCATCCGTTATCACGCAGGTTTTTACTACATTTTTTATGGGGATCCCGATCATGGTGTCTACATGGTTAAAACCAGAGATCCGGAAGGAGCCTGGTCGAAACCGGTGCTGGTCAAGGCTTGCAAGGGAACCATTGATACCAGTCCTTTGTGGGATGACGATGGCCGGGTGTACCTGGTGCATGCCTATGCTGGCAGCCGGCAGGGTATGAAAAGTGTCCTGGCTATTTGTGAACTGTCTCCAGACGCCTCAAAAGTCATCGGGGAGGATGTGTTGGTGTTTGACGGACACGAGGGCAACGATACGAGCGAAGGTCCGAAATTCCACAAGCGTAATGGGTACTACTATGTATTTTTCCCAGCAGGTGGTGTCAAGGATGGCTGGCAAATGGTCATGCGATCCCGCTCCGTTTATGGCCCTTACGAGGCCAGGCGTGTGATGGAACAAGGCGCCTCTCCATTAAATGGTCCCCATCAGGGGGCATGGGTGGAAACGCCTCAAGGAGAGCATTGGTTTTTCCATTTCCAGGAACTGAAACCGTTGGGTAGGGTGGTACACCTGCAGCCCATGACCTGGATCAATGATTGGCCTGTGATTGGTCTGGATCCTGATGGAAATGGCATTGGTGAACCAGTGACTACCTACAAAAAGCCGATCATGCCGCGTACTTTCCCTCAAGCCACACCGGCTGAAAGTGATGAGTTTGACGGCTATACGCTGGGCAAACAATGGCAATGGTATGCCAATCCTAAACCAACCTGGGCTTACTTCCACGGTGATAAGGGATTTATACGTCTTTTCTCCGATAACCCTGATGAGGCTGTTCCCAACTTGTTGTTCTATCCCAACCTTTTACTGCAGAAATTTCCATCGCCCGATTTCACAGCCACAGCCAAGGTGCGTTTTTCACCCAATCCAACCATGAAGGGTGAGCGCTGTGGTCTGGGTATCATCGGTTTGGACTACGGAGCGTTATCGTTGAGTCAGACCGCCGAAGGGTATGTCCTAAGCATGGTATCCTGTACCAAGGCAGATAAGGGCTCATCAGAATCGTCACAGGCATCGGTGACCTTGCCTTCCAACGAGGTTTACCTGAGGGTGGCCGTCAAAGGCATGCGTGACTGTACGTTTAGCTACAGTGTCGATGGACGTTCTTACAAACCGCTTGGTACTGAATTCCAAGCTAGAGAAGGCCAATGGATAGGAGCCAAGGTAGGACTTTTCTGTACAAGACCTGCCTGGAAAAACGACAGCGGCTTCATGGATGTCGATTGGTTCAGGGTCACCCGTTGAACGCTACGCTGATTTCACTGCCCTGAGCGGGACGGTAGCTGCCTCAATGCCCTGTCAGGAAAGCAGCTGCGGCCCCCAATCTGGTGGTCTTGTGAGCAATGATCCATTTATAAATCAACCAGGGTAGGTAGATCCCGGTGGCAATGGATAAAAAGGTTCCAACCTGCCAGGGGGCGTGGGTTACCTGCAGAAAGACCTGCTGTGAAAGCACTTGAGGAAACCAGGAAAAAAGGTAAATCGCGTAGGAGGCACCAAAAAGGTGGTGCATAAACCGACCTTGGTAGCGAACATAGAGGTTGGCTAGTGCGAGGCTGAAGGTGATGCCATTGATGGCAGCCAGTGGCCCTTTGCCCCAGAAATCTGGCAAGGCGACCAGGAGGATGGAGAGTATCAAAGTGCACACACCAATCAACCAAGGCTTTTTCCCCACGTGGTCATCCAGTTTTCGTTGACAGGCATAGTACCCCAGCACAAAATAAAACAGGTAAGAGGCTATGCCTCCGATGTTAAGCAGTTGAATGTCTTTCAAAGTATTGAATAAGTGCAGCAGCAAGGTGCCCACTACCCATATTTCCATGGGAATATGCGTTTTCCTCAATCCCTTGGCGGCGATGATAACCAGCATGAAGATCAGAAACAACGTGGGTAAGAACCAAAAGAAAATGATGGCGTTGTCCCAGGGGTAGATCAGTGAATGTATGTAGCTGTTTAAAGATACTTCTACCGGGTGAATAGTGTAGGCGTTCATCAGTGATTTGGGGAGGAAGGCGAGGCTGCTGATGGCAACGTAGGGGACGAGCAGGCGTTTGATCTTGGATACGATAAAACCCTTCTTACCCAGCAGGGCTTTGTCTGCCAGCGGTTGTCCCTTTTTCAAAACGCCATAACACAGCAGAAAACCCGAGATGAACATGAACAGGGGCATGTGAAACGTGTAGATCCACCGATTAAAGAAAGCCGTTGGGTTGCCGTAAAATGAATGTCCTACCACCACCAAAACAATGCCAAAAGCCTGCAGGAAGGATATCAGTGTGTTGTTCTTTTGCGTGTTCATGTAAAAAGCAGGTTTGGGTTTGGTTGTCAATGGTCATCTCTTTGAACAAAGATAACATGTCGCTATAAAATAAGTTCACTCCGTGATTGTTCTCATTGAAGTTGGTTCCCAAGAAAATGAAGGGTATATTTGAGGTTAGGACCTTACAATTCATACTATGTCAGAACACAGCAAGGAAGCCAGACACGGCAGCAAAGCCACAAGCGAGATACTACGAGATTGCTCTATATCGTCACAAGATCCTTCATTTGAGTCAGTCTCTACAGAACAACCTATAGAAACAGGGGAATTAGAAGAAGTTGAAGAACTAGAATTCTGTTTTCGGGGAAATCCGGGAATGATCATCACCAGGAAAAGAACGGAGGCAACAAAACGCCATAAGGGAAAACTTCTATGATTCAAAAACGTCACCAAAACGGCACCCTAAAAAAACAAAGGACTTACAGTTTCCTGTAAGTCCTTGATTCTCAGCGGTCGGGGTGACTAGATTCGAACTAGCGACCACTCGCCCCCCAGACGAGTACTCTAAACCGGGCTGAGCTACACCCCGTGCTTTTGCGGTGCAAATGTAGCGCTTTTTTTGGGAAGGAGCAAATTTGCTGCCTCAAAAAAGAATCAAAACATACATTTTAAGAAGCTCAGTGATGGAACATGCTGCCTTTAAGTGGCATAGCCAATGCAGCATCGTTCTCAAATGCCCATGATGTCCCTCAGGTAGTCGAGACTGGCTTCAAGCAGGGCTTTGTCTGACGTTTGGTCGAGGTACAGGGTTTGGTCAAGGCGAAGGTCGCCAATGCCGGCCAATAGGGTGAAATTCAAGCCCTTGTTGTCGTTTTTCTTGTCGTGGGTCATCGCTTCAAGCAGGTAGGGGTAGTCTGCGCAGGTGAAGGGTAGGGACCCATAGGTGATTTTGACGAAAGCACTGATCCGGGAAAGTTCCTCAGAAGGGAAGCCCAAGAGGCGATGAGCCAGGAACAGTTCGCAGACCAAACCCCAGGCCACCGCGTAACCGTGCAAGACAGGCTTTTGAATATGGTGGGAGAGGCTTTCGAGGGCATGGCCCATGGTGTGACCCAGGTTTAGGGCTTTGCGTAAACCCTTCTCGTGGGGATCCTGGCTGGTTATGGCGTGTTTGATTTCGACCGAGCGGCGCACAGCCTCCAGGAAGGCTGGGGCTGAAGGTTGACTGAGATCAAGTTTGAAAAGGCTGTTGAGGTAGGCTGCGTCAGACAGTAACCCGTGTTTCAGCATTTCGGCAAAACCCGACAAACAATTCGCTTGATCCAGTGAGGCGAAGAAAGGGGCGTAGAAGACCACTGCTTTGGGCTGGTGGAAGGCTCCGACTTCGTTTTTTAATCCGTTGAAGTTGATACCCGTTTTGCCACCAACGGCAGCATCGACAGCGCCCAGGATGGTGGTGGGCAGGTTGATGACATCCATGCCACGCTTGAAAGTGGCGGCCGCAAAGCCACCCAGGTCTGAGACCATGCCACCGCCCACGTTAATGAGTACAGAACGGCGTGTAGCCCCTTCCTGACTGAAGAAACGCCACAACAGACTCAGACTTTCTACCGACTTGTGGTCATCACCGGCCGGTATGGTTACCTGCCTGGCGTCACGCAGGCAGTCGAACCCGCTGATCAACGGTAAACAGGTCGTTGCCGTGGTTGAGTCACAGCAAATAAAACGTTGCTGAGGCGCATAGCCCTTGAGTAACTGTTCAAGGGTGGATTCCAGGTTTTCGGAGAATAAAAGGTTGGCTGGAAGCATGGTAAAAGGGGCTGTTGAGCCACAAAGGTAAGGGATTTATTGCATTATCGCCCGATTTTTTTCATATTTGCAGGTACACAGAACGGCAGTTCAACAACTGGATGGCCGTTTTGACCTGTCCCGTCACCTATGCTATACGCTTGATCCATGCCCGAACTACCGATTGATTCCTGGCCCGAACTGTTCAGATGGTTGTTGTATTCCTTCTATTTGTTCACCTTGGTGGGAACCATCCTGATTGTGGTGCTGGATAACCGCAACCCGGTAAAGACCATATCCTGGGTTATGGTGCTTATTTTCCTCCCCTACCTGGGCCTGCTGTTGTACATTTTCCTCGGTCAGCGATACCGAAAAAAGAAGATTATCTCCAAGAAAAGTATCCGCAGCATCGAAAACAACCCTGCCTATCTCTACGAAGAGTTGGATCCGGCACTGTATCCCGAGAATTGTGAAAGCCTCATCGAGTTGCTCCGTCGTAACAATACACACCCGGTTTTTTCGGGCAATGAGGTGCGCTTGTTTACCAATGGGAAGGAAACGTTTGATGCCTTGTTTGAAGATATTCGGAATGCCAGGAAGCACATTCACCTGGATTATTACATCATCGAAAGTGGTCGTATCGGGCATCAATTGCAGGCACTGCTCATTGAAAAAGCCAAGTCGGGCGTAGAAGTCAGGCTGGTGTACGATGACATGGGTTCCTGGCATACCAAAAAACGGTTTTTCCAGGAGATGAAAGACGCCGGCGTTCAGGTTTATCCGTTCCTGAAAGTGCTGTTGCCTTACCTTTCACCCAAGTTCAACTACAGAAATCACCGGAAAATCGTGGTGATTGATGGGGAAATAGGCTACACGGGAGGTTTGAATGTGGCTGACCGTTACCTGGGCAAGGGAAAGTTCAAGGTCTGGCGCGATACCCACGTGCGGATTGAAGGGAAGGGCGTCTATGGCTTGCAAACCGCTTTTTTGATCGACTGGTTTTTTGTGAGTCGTCAGCTGTTGACCTCCAAATTCTATTTCCCCGATTTGAGCGAAAAAGGCAAGAGCCTGGTGCAGATTGCTACCAGTGGGCCAGACACGGATTGGGAGAACATTCTACAAGCGTTTTTCAGTATTATCGGTAAAGCGAAGCGCTACATTTACCTGCAAACACCTTATTTTCTGCCCAGTGAGAGCTTGTTGACGGCTTTGCAAACGGCAGCCTTGAGCGGGGTCGATGTGCGGCTCATGGTGCCTGCCAGAACAGATACTCCCCTCACAGCCCAAGCCATGCGCTCTCATTTTTCTGAAGTAATGGATGCTGGCGTCAAAGTGTACCTTTATAAGAAGGGATTCCTGCACGCCAAAACGTTGGTGGCCGATGACATCATCTCTACCGTGGGCTCCACCAATTTCGATTACCGTAGTTTTGAACTGGATTTCGAAGTGAACGCTTTCATGTACGATGCCTCCTTTGCTCACCTTATGAAGGAGACCTTTCATAATGATATGAAAGACTGTAGGTTGATTGATCCGGCTGTCTGGAATAAACGACCCCGGGTGGTCAAGTGGACGGAATCAGTTTGCCGCCTTTTCGGACCTCTTATGTAAAAAAGCTGAAGTGGACGTTGCCATAGCGGCGCTCCTCTTTGAAGCGCAGATGCTTGCTGAAGTCGTTTTTCTTCGAATGTTCCAATACGAAGAGGCCCTCGTCGGCTAATAGTGTGGAGGAGAAGATGCTGTCCGGTATGCTTTCCAGCCTGGGTTCTGAGTAGGGAGGGTCGGCGAAAATCAAATCGAAGGAGCCTGTGGGCCGTTGTAACCAGGTGAAAACATCCCCTTGAATCACGTGTAGGTTGTTTGCTTCCAGTTGTTTGGCTACGGATCGGATAAACTGGGCATGGAGAGGAACTTGTTCCACGCACGTAATCAGATCAGCTCCTCTTGAGAGGCATTCCAGGCTGATGCTGCCTGTGCCGGAGAAAAGATCAAGCATGCGTAAGCCTTCGAAATCGACCCTGTTATTGAGCAAGTTAAACAAGCCCTCTTTGGCGAAGTCGGTGGTAGGTCTGGCCATCAACCCTTTGGGTAGTTGGAAACGCCTGCCTTTATACAAACCGCTGATAATGCGCATGGTCAGATAACGATGGAACAAACAGGGGCTTCGGGTAGCCCGGTGTATACAAAGGGAGTGCGTTCCTTCAAATAGGGCTCCAACGCCTCGTATAAGGGTGACGGTGTTTGGTAGGGGGAGCCGATATACGCTTGTACGGTGAAGGGATCAAGGTTCAGTTGTTCCAATACACGCAAGGTGAAGTACAAGGTTTCTTGTTCCGTTTTGGCTGTAAAGGCATTTAGGAACAACCATTTTTCAGGGCTGGCGGCCATCATATGCAGGCTTTGCCCGTATTGATAGGCTAGTAATAGGGTTTCCTGTCTGGTTCGGGCTTCTCTGAACACCCATTCGGCCATCAGAAAGGTAGGATTGAACACGGCAAACTGAGCAAATGTCCGCTTGTATGCCTCCAGATTGGCAGAGGGTAACTCACAACAAAAGGCCTGTTTGCCATCGCTCATGGGGAAGAGGGATAAATCGGCCCCGCTTCCTTTGATAAACGCCGTCTCAAACAACGACCTGATTTGGTCTGGTTCGTTAATGCCGGCCGGCAGCACCATGAAACGGTCGGTATGCTGGGAAATGGAAACACGTAACGATGGCTCCTGGGCCCACCCCGAAGCGGTCACATACTGTTCAAAATGATCGGGGAAATCAATCGGGGCTTCCAGGCTTAACGACAGGGCAGACAAGCCGGGTTGTTCCACGTCGTAAAACAGGAAACCATCGGGTGTTGTGACGATGGCCAGGTGTTTGAGGGCAATGGGCTGGACGGGTTGTTCTGATGCAGACATGATAAACCGAATAGGGTTGGACAAATGTAGCAAATCCCACAGAAACGTACTACTTTTGGGTGTAAATATCCGTAAAATGACCCCTTCTTCCCTGGTTAAGCAAATAACCACCTACTTCCCTTTTGAGCCTACGGTTGAGCAAACCGAGGCTCTAAACCGTTTGTCCACGTATTTGTTGACAGGGGATGACACCGATGTGTTTTTGCTCAAGGGGTATGCCGGTACGGGTAAGACCAGCCTGATCAGCGCCTTGATTCGGTACCTTCAGGCCAACCAGCTTGATTGTGTGCTGATGGCCCCCACCGGAAGGGCGGCCAAAGTCCTGTCCAGTTACAGCGGACATCCGGCTTTTACCATCCATAAAACCATTTACCGCAAAGCTTCTGGAGAGAACGGTAGCTTCGGCCTCAACTGGAACCGACACCGCAATGCTGTGTTTATCGTGGATGAGGCTTCGATGATTGCCAACGAAGCCGGTGAAAACGCGCAATTCGGGAGTGGTCACTTATTGGAAGACCTCCTGGAATTCGTCTTTTTGGGTGATCATTGCCGCTTGATCCTTATGGGTGATACTGCTCAGTTGCCCCCCGTTGGCCAGGTGTTGAGTCCTGCCTTGGATCCTGATAGACTGCGTGCCCTGGGTATGGAAGCACAAGGCATTGAACTCACACAAGTGCTTCGCCAGGCTGGTGACAGTGGCATCCTGCGCAATGCGACTGACTTGAGAGACGCCATCCGTTTCGATGAAGTGAAACGCTTTCCGCGCTTGAAAGTCAATAAGGTGGACGTTATTCGCTTGGCCGGCGATGAATTGTCCGACGTCTTGTCAGCTTCTTACGACAAAGTAGGACCTGAAGAAAGTAAGGTGATTTGTGTGTCCAACAAGCGGGCTGTGCTGTTCAATAAAGGCATTCGTGCGTCGGTGTTGTACAAGGAAGATGAATTGACAACAGGCGACAGCTTGCTGGTGGGACGTAACAACTACTTGTGGTCTGACCCCTATCCCGAGATTCCTTTCATCGCCAACGGCGACCTGGTGGAAGTGGTCAGGGTGCGCAAGCATTATGAGATGTATGGTTTCCGTTTTGCCGATGTGGATGTGCGTTTCCCCGATTACGATTGGGAACTGGAGGTCAGGGTGCTGCTCGATGCACTGGAAGCCGAAGCGCCAGCCTTGGATGGTCCCAGGCAGGAACGTTTGTATCAAGCCGTATTGGAAGACTATGCGCCTGCCCACACCTCAAAACGAACGCTGTACCAGGCACTGCGCAAGGATCCCTGGCTCAATGCGCTTCAGATCAAGTATGGTTATGCGTTTACTTGCCACAAAGCCCAGGGTGGACAATGGAAGCACGTGTTTATCGATCAGGGCTATGTGACCGAAGACCGTCTGGGGTTGGATTATTACCGTTGGCTGTACACCGCTTTGACCAGGGCCACCGAGCGGGTGTACCTGGTCAATTTCAACGATGAATGTCTGGATTTAGCCGATTGAGGCAACCAGTTGGTTGACGGCATCCTTCAAGCCGCTCAGGTGTTTTCCGCCTGCTGTAGCAAAATGAGGTTGACCGCCCCCGCCGCCTTGGATGGCTTTGGCTGCTTCCCTGACCAGTTGGCCGGCGTTGAGGCCCTTGGCAACCAGGTCGTCGCTAAAGGCTACCGTCAACAGGGGTTTTCCATTTTCCATGCTGCCAGCTATGAAGGCCAGGCCCTGGGGTTGTTCCCCCCTGAGTTGGAAAGCGATTTGCTTGATGGCATCAGCCGTCGCTTCGCCCTCGAACACCACCAGCTTGATGCCGTTGACTGTCTTGGCGTTTTGCAAGAGGCTCTGTTTTAGGGAAATGGTTTTTTCTGCCATCAAGGCTTCTAGTTTCTTCT
Organism: Bacteroidales bacterium; assembly: GCA_012718945.1. GTDB lineage: Bacteria > Bacteroidota > Bacteroidia > Bacteroidales > UBA1402 > UBA8389. Next base: position 25,049 of record JAAYBL010000114.1, on the reverse strand, counting down.
GTGCTTCCTGGTGTTCGGACACCAGTTTCTCGATGGCGGCTGTCAGTTGAGGGCTGTTGTTAAACAGGGCGCGGATGTTCTTCAGTTCATCCTGCATGCTGAAGTATTGGTTGTCGGCCCCTTCTCCGGTGATGGCTTCTATGCGTCGGATACCGGCGGCAATGGAACTTTCGGCTACGATGCGGAAGGCTCCGATTTCACCGGTTGCTTGTACGTGGGTGCCACCGCAGAGTTCGGCGGAGGAACCAAAGCGGATGACGCGTACCTCTTCCCCGTACTTCTCACCAAACAAGGCCATGGCGCCCATGGCTTTGGCTTCGGCAATGGTGGTGTGGCGGTGTTCGTCCAGGGGTAAGTTGGCCCGAATGGCGGCATTGACCTTTTGTTCGACCAGTCTCAGTTCTTCGTAGCTCACTTTCTGGAAATGGGCAAAGTCGAAGCGCAGGTTGTCGGGGCTCACCAGGGAGCCTTTTTGTTCCACATGGCTGCCCAGCACTTCCCTGAGGGCTTCGTGCAGGAGGTGTGTGGCGGTATGGTTGCGTGAAGTGGCTTTGCGTTTTTCCAGATCGACCACGGCTTTGAATACCTGAGTGGGGTCGGCCGGCAGGCTGGCGGTGATGTGTACGCTGAGGTTGTTCTCCTTTTTCACGGTTTCAACCACCAGGCGTTGGCCATCGACCTCGAGGTACCCACTGTCGCCGACCTGACCACCCATTTCTGCGTAGAAGGGGGTTTTGTCGAGCACCAGTTGGTAGTAAGTCTTGCCCTTTTGAGCCAGTTGTCTGTATTTGAGGATTTCCACATCGCAGGTGGTGTAATCGTAGCCTACGAAGTCGGAGGTGGCATCCTTGAGTACCACCCAGTCGCTGGTTTCAACGGCGGCGTGGCGGGCCCTGTCTTTCTGGGCCTGCATGGCTGTTTGAAAGCCTTCAAGGTCGGCTTTCAGGCCGTTTTCCTTGAGAATGAGTTCGGTCAAGTCTACCGGGAAGCCGTAGGTGTCGTACAGGGTAAAGACATCGTTTCCCGACAAAGTGTCGGTTTTTGCGGCCCTGGCATCTGCCATCAATTTATCCAACAAGCGGATACCGGTTTCGAGGGTGCGCAGGAAGGATTCTTCTTCTTCCTTAATGACCTTTTCAATAAGTGGCTGCTGGGCTGAAAGCTCGGGGTAGGCAGCGCCCATCGATCGGATGAGGGATGGAATCAGTTGATACAGGAAGGCGTGGCGGCGGCCCAGGAAGGTGTAACCGTACCTGACGGCCCTTCTCAGGATGCGTCGGATCACATACCCGGCTTTGGCATTCGAGGGTAGTTGTCCGTCGGTGATGGAGAAGGCGATGGTGCGAATGTGGTCGGCAATGACGCGCATGGCGATATCGGCCTTGGGCTCTTCGCCGTAGGTCACTTGGCAGTGGTTGGCGATGGTTTGGATGATGGGCTGGAAAACGTCGGTGTCGTAGTTGGAGAATTTGCCCTGAATGGCCATGCAGAGGCGTTCGAAGCCCATACCTGTGTCCACGTGACGAGCTGGCAGCAATTCTAGGGAACCGTCTGCTTTGCGGTTGTACTGCATGAACACGTTGTTCCAGATTTCGATGACCAGGGGATGGCTCTCGTTGACCAGGGTCAATCCGTCCACCTTGGCCCGTTCTTCATCTGGCCTTAGATCGATGTGAATTTCTGAGCAGGGTCCACAGGGGCCGGTGTCACCCATTTCCCAGAAGTTGTCTTTTTTATTACCGTTTATGATGCGATCGATTGGCAAAAAACGGCCCCAGATGGCAGCGGCTTCGTTGTCGCGTTCCAGTCCTTCGGGGGCGTAGCCTTCGAATACCGTGGCGTAAAGTCTGTTCGGATCTATCTTCAATACGTCAACCAGGTATTCCCAGGCCCAGGATATGGCTTCTTCCTTGAAATAATCACCGAACGACCAGTTGCCCAACATCTCAAACATGGTGTGGTGGTAGGTGTCGTGACCTACCTCCTCCAAGTCATTGTGTTTGCCGCTGACTCGCAGGCATTTCTGGGAATTGGCCACCCGTCGGCTGGAGGGCACGGCGTTGCCCAGGATGATGTCTTTAAACTGGTTCATGCCGGCGTTGGTGAACATCAGGGTGGGGTCATCCTTAATCACCATGGGGGCAGAAGGTACTATTTTGTGTCCTTTGGAAGCAAAAAACTGCGTAAAAGAGGCTCTGATTTCGGTAGATGTCATGCCGCGTGTATTGACTTATTTTACAGTGTATTTTACAGAATGGAGTGCAAAAATACGGCTTTATTATTACTTTTGCAGCCATACATCTCAAAAAAGTCAACACCACCAGTGGGTAAAAAACCTAAATATCACTTCAATCAGGAACTCTTACGCTTCGAACGCATTCAGAAGACGGCTTTCGATTGGTTGAAATCGTTTTTGTTTCACGCGTTCACTGGGGTGTCCATGGGATTGATCTTTTTTTTCCTTTACCTGACGTTTTTTGATACGCCGCTTACCAAACGACTGCGTGAGGAGAACGAAGAACTGAAAGTGCAATACAAAGCCCTTCAGAAACAATCGGAAGGACTACGTGAGGTGTTGGATGATTTGCAACAGCGCGACAATAATTTGTACAGGGCCATTTTACAGGCTGAACCCATAGCCAGCAATGTGAGAGAAGGTGACTTCTCGGGCACCAACCGTTATGCCAGTTTTGCCAAGATGAACAATTCGGAGTTGATGGCGTCAACCACTCAGCAGGTAGACGTCCTCACCAAGATGGTCTATGTGCAGTCGAAGTCGTACGATGAGTTGTTGGAACTGGTAAAAAACAAAGAAACACGGTTGCTTTGCCTACCTGCCATTCAACCCGTTCTCAACCAGGATTTGACCCGAACAGCTTCCGGTTACGGCCCCCGCATCGACCCCATCTACAGGGTACCGACCTTCCATTATGGCATGGACTTTACGGCTCCTCAGGGCACCGATGTCTACGCAACGGGTGAGGGTAAGGTGCTCCAGGCTGGATGGAGACGCGGTTATGGCAACTGTATCGTTATTGATCACGGCTATCAGTACCAGACGCTATACGCTCATCTCCATACCATTGGTGTCAAAAAAGGCCAGAAGGTGGTTAGAGGAGAGGTCATCGGTGGCGTAGGTAGCACGGGTAAATCGACGGGTCCTCACTTGCACTATGAAGTGCATTACAGAGGCAAGCCCCAGAACCCTGCCAATTATTACTACATGGATTTGTCGCCTGAAGAATATGATATGATGGTACAAATTGCGTCCAATTTCGGACAGACAATGGATTAATGACCTAAATCCCAGACCGATGACAACACATCCTTCCAAACTGTATTACTCCATCGGCGAGGTGGCCGACCAATTTGGAGTGAACGAATCACTGCTACGCTTTTGGGAAAAGGAGTTCGACAGCATCAAGCCTAAAAAGAATGCCAAAGGTACCCGCATGTATACCAAGGAGGACATTGAGGCCATCCGTCAGGTGTATTTTTTGGTTAAGGAGCGTAAGATGACCCTGGCTGGAGCCAAAAGTCAGTTGAAGACCAAGGGGCGCAAGGTTTCCACGCAAATCGAAGCCATCGAACGATTGAAGAAGGTGAAAGCAATGGTGTTGTCGATAAAGCGGGGCTTATCTGACCTGGAGCCGACTGAAGAAAAGGTGACGGAAACGAAAAGCATCAAGGATCAGGCGTTGTTCTAAACAAGTCGTTCACTTGTTGTTACGCATTGCTCTGTCGTTTTTCTTGCCTGACGATGCTTTGTATGCTTTTGATGCCTTGAAGCTTTTTGTTTAGGTTGAACAAGTCTTCCACATCGTGTACATACAGTTCAATGCTGCCCTTGAAGATGCCATCTTTGGTGTCAAAAACAACGCGTGTCATGTTGACCGCCATTTCATCGGAAACAATACGGGCCACTTGACTGACCAGGCCGACCTGGTCGATACCCCTTAACTCAATGATGGCAGGGAAGGAGAGTTCCCGGCGGGTTGCCCATTCCAACGATACAATGCGTGATCCATAGGTGCTCTTCAGGTTCATAGCCGTGGGACATTGCCGTTTATGGACGGAAATATGGCCGTTGTCTTCCAGGAAACCAACCACGTCATCGCCTGGTATGGGTTGACAGCAGTCGGCCAACCGACACTGATGCTGTAAGGTCTCTTCCGTAAGCCGGTAGGTTTTTTTCAGATCGATGGTGTTGATCGGCTGGTTATCCTGTTTGTTGCTGCTTTTTCCGCTGCCGAAGGCTTCTTTCCAGTAGCGCACCAGGCGACTGCCGCCTTTTTCTGTTTTTATGACGGATTCAGCGTCGTTGAGGCTGACTTCGCCCGTCGCAATCTTTACAAGTAAATCTTCCCGGCTCTTGGCATCGAATTTGCCAATCAGCGTTTCAAATACTTCGTTGTCGGGATTGATGCGGTGTTTGTGCAAGTATTCCAACAAGGCGTCCTCACCCAATTTAATCAGGTCTTTGTTGTCCCTTCTGAAGCGGGATTGCAACTTGGACTTGGCCTTGCCTGTGGTGACAAAGTTCAGCCATTCGGGTTTGGGTTGCTGGGTTTTGGATGTCAGGATTTCCACTTGGTCACCGCTGGTCAGCACGTGACTCATGGGTACCAGTTTATGGTTCACCTTGGCACCGATGCAATGGAAGCCGAGTTCGGAGTGTAGTTCAAAGGCGAAATCCAGGGCCGTGGAGCCGGCGGCCATGATCTTGATGTCGCCTTTGGGAGTAAAAACGAAGATTTCAGATGAATACAGGTTCATCTTGATGGTATCCAAGAAGTCAATGGCGTTGGGGTCTGGATTATCCAGTATTTCCTTGATGGTGACAATCCATTTGTTGAGTTCCGATTCCTCTTCGAATTCCCCTGTCTTGTACTTCCAGTGGGCGGCCAGTCCTTTTTCAGCAATCTCATCCATGCGTTGGCTACGAATCTGAACTTCGATCCATTCACCCTTGAACATGGTGGTAACGTGAAGTGCCTGGTAGCCGTTGGCCTTGGGAGTGCTCACCCAGTCGCGGATGCGGTCAGGGTGGTGGCGGTATAACTCTGTGACGGCTGAATAGACGTCCCAGCATTTTTTCTTTTCCTCTTGCAGCCTGATGGCCTCAGAGTCTTGTTCGGGTAGGTTGAAGATAATACGGACAGCCATCAAGTCGTAGATCTCCGAAAACTTGAGCCCTTTGGTTTGCATCTTATTCCAAATGGAATAGATGGATTTGATACGGGCTTTGATGACGTAATCCAACCCAAGTTGGTTTAATTTGACCTTGATGGGTGCGGCGAATTCATCAAACCGCTGGCGCATTTGGTCGGCATTGCTTTCCAGCAATGTGGCTATCTCTTTGTACTTGTCGGGGTGTTCGTAGGCGAAGCTGAGGTTCTCCAACTCTGTCTTGATGCGGTTAAGACCCAGTCTGTTGGCCAAAGGCGCGTACAGGTACATGGTTTCACCCGCAATCTTGTATTGTTTGCTGGGCAACATGACACCCAGGGTGCGCATGTTGTGGAGACGGTCGGCCATCTTGATGAGCACCACCCTGATGTCTTCAGACATGGTAAGCAGGAGGCGCCTGAAGTTTTCCGTCTGGGCTGAGGCTTGCACGCCGAAGATACCTCCGGAAATTTTTGTCAGTCCTTCAACGATGGAGGCTATCTTGGGGCCGAAGTTTTTATTGATGTCGTCTACTGTATACTCCGTGTCTTCCACGACATCGTGCAGCAACGCGGAACAAATAGAGGTGGAACCCAAGCCTATTTCAGCGCAACAGATGCGTGCCACCGCAATGGGGTGCATGATGTAGGGTTCGCCTGAGCGTCTTCTGATGCCCTTGTGTGCCCGGTTGGCAAAATTGAAGGCTTTTTGAATAATTTCCACCTTTTTGCGGTGGTTGGAATCCAAATATTCCTGCAATAACGCTTGAAACGCGGCATCAATGGCTTCGTTTTCAGCCGGGCTGAATGAAGAAGTTTCGCTCATGGTCGGCCTTAGTAAATTTTCAACCGTTGTCCAGGGTAGATGCGGCTGGTGTGCAAGCCGTTCCACTGTTTTATTTTATTGACAGTGACGCGATTGCGTCGGGCGATGGTTGACAGGGTGTCGCCCCTTCTAACTTTGTAGACGTGGTATTTACCGTTGGATGAGGCCGTGATGTTCTGAGGGGCTGCCAGCAGTTTGCCTTCATTGAGCAAGGAGTCTGCCAGGAACCTGGGAATGCTGTCCTGATAATCCAGGTAGGCCAGGGAATACTCGGCAGGCAGGCAGAGCACGTGGGGTTTCTCGGAGGATCCGGGGATGATGTTGTGCCTGTACTGCGGGTTCATCGCATGCAAGGTTTCCTTGTTGATGCCAATCACCGCACTTATTTGATCGAAGTGTACTTTCTTATCCAGCCAAAGGGTGTCGGTGATGGTGGTCAGCTCGGTCTCGATGGGGCAAAGGTTGTGATCCTTGTAATAGTGCATCACGTAGTTGGCTGCTATGAACAAGGGTACATAGCCCCTGGTTTCCCTGGGCAGGAAGTTGTAGATTTGCCAGTAATCCTTCTTGCCTCCGGCACGGCGTATGGCTTTGTTGACATTTCCGGGGCCGCAGTTATAGGCGGCAATGGCCAGGTGCCAATCTCCAAAAATGCGGTACAGGTCATTCAGGTATTTGACGGCTGCATTCGTCGATTTGATAGGATCCCTGCGTTCGTCAAGCAAGGTGTTGATTTCCAGTCCGTACATTTTTCCTGTACCAAACATGAATTGCCAAAGGCCGGTGGCTCCCGCTCTGGATACGGCGTTGGGGTTTAAGGCTGACTCCACAACGGGTAGGTATTTGAGCTCCAGGGGCATCTGGTAACGTTCCAGGGCTTGTTCGAACAAGGGATTGTAGTATTGGCCCAATCCCAGCATGATTTGCACTTGTGGTCTGCGTTCCTTGGTGTACAGGTCTATGCATCGCTTGGTGACGGGGTTGAACGACATAGGAATAGTGGTTGGTATGGAAGCCAGCCGTTTCATCAGAACGTCATCGGAAAAGGAGGGAACATGTGCTGAATCGCAGTCACAATCTTTACGCTGGCTGTGACGCACCTTGATGTGCCAGTCTCTGAGCAGACTGTCCAGGTCTGTGTTGAGGCTCTCGGGAATGTCTATGCCTTCGTCCGTCCAGGCCTGACCAGCCAAATCTCTGGTGCTTGGTATGCTGTCATTGGCCAGGAAGGGGGCACTACACAACAAACACAGCAGGAGGGTATAACAACGATTCATGAGGTAACGGATTTAAAAACGAAACGAAAGACTTAATTCAACAGCCCTGGCTCCTCCGTATCCTTGTGGCGTTGGTAGGGGGCTCAGTGACAGGTCTGGGCTGATGTCGAAGTCGTACAGTTCGGCGTCAACATACGCGTCCAAGATACAAATTATATACAAACCTACAGCGCCGATGTAACTTAAATCACGGGATCGCCTGTATTTTTGCTGCCTGTTTTTCAAAATAGTGGTCAGCTGGCCCGTGTTAAAAGTAGTGGTGCCAGGGGGTAGTAAGTCTAGGTAGCTGGTTGTTTGAGGATTGGTGTCTGAGATGTCCCTGTACGCATTGGTGTAGGCTACATAGTATTTGCTGTTCCAACCGATAGCATAGGAGATGCCCACCACGCCGGCTGCCACAACAGGCAATTTCCAATAGCGCTTGTTGTACAATTGACCCAAACCCGGAAAGAGGGCTGAATACCAAATAGCCTTTGTGGGATTGGGTTTATACACCATGCTGTCAGGGAGAGCGGTGAACACGGAGTCGGCCTGGATAACCTGCTGGGGAAGCTCCTCGGTCTGGACGACTTGCCGGGGCGGCACCTCCGTCTGGATGACTTGTTGGGGCTGGCCCTCAATCAGGCTAAGGCTGTCCGTGACTTCTGCTCGGACACTTGGTGTCAAGGGCCCTGTCAACGTTAGAAGACTGATGATCAGTCCGCAGATAAACCGGTATGAATAGACAGGACGTCTCAAAATCAATGCATCAATTTGTCAAAACGAGCCAATAGGTCTTCGAGCTGAGCTTCGGAGTTGAAAGGGATGGTGATGCTGCCCTTGCCCTTTTTGCCAATGACAAACTTGACATTGGTGCTCAGTTGGTCGGACAAGAGTTGCTGGAGCAGCATAAATTCTTCCGGGGTCTTCGATGGGGCCTTTTGGGGGACGCTTTTTGCTTCCTGGGCAGGTTCCATTTCGGCTTTGACCAATTCTTCCATCTTACGAACCGAGTAGCCGTTGGTGAGGAGATCTTCGTACAAATCTATCTGCTTGGCCGGATCATTCAGGCTCATAAGGGCCTTGGCGTGCCCCATGTCTATCTTATGGTTTTTAAGACCCAGCTGAATTTCTGCCGGCAGCTTTAAAAGGCGTAGGTAATTGGCGATGGTGGCCCGCTTTTTCCCCAGTCGATCGCTGAGTTTTTCCTGGGTAAGCTGATAGATCTCCAATAGCTTCTGGAAGGCCAGGGCTATTTCTATGGCGTTCAAGTCTTCCCGTTGGATGTTCTCGATCAAGGCCATTTCCATGACCAGGTCGTCCTCGGCTGTTTTGATATAGGCAGGCAGGGTGGCGATGCCGGCCAGCTTGGCGGCCCTGTAACGGCGTTCGCCCGCGATGATCTGATAGTGACCATCGGGCATCATGCGTAAGGAAATGGGTTGGATTAACCCTATCGTGCGGATAGAAGTGGCTAATTCGGCCAACGCTTCTTCGTCAAATTCACGGCGGGGTTGGTCCGGATTGGGGACAATCAGGGATAAATCCACTTCGTTGATGGAGGAGGAGCCCTCCGTGCGGATTGCTTCGGTGCTGAGCAAGGCGTCAAGCCCTCTTCCCAACGAGTTTTTGCGTACCATAGGCTAGAAAGAGCACGTTAGTCACCACGTGCCAGGGTTCAATGCTTGTTTTTCCGGATGATTTCCAGGGCGAGTTGCATGTAATCGACCGAGCCTTTCGAATCGGCGTCGAACAGCAAAACGGGGGTCCCGAAGCTGGGGGCTTCGCTCAGCTTCACATTACGTTGTATATACGTCTTGAATACCAGATCCTGGAAATGACGCCTGACCTCATCGGCTACCTGGCGGGCGTGTCGCAGCCTGGCATCGAACATGGTCAGTAGGAAGCCTTCTATTTCCAGGGTTGGGTTGAGCTTGGACTTGATGATCTTAATGGTGTTCAATAACTTGCTGATGCCTTCGAGTGCAAAATACTCGCATTGAACGGGTATGATGACGGAATCGGCGGCAGTCAGTGCATTGACCGTGATAAGACCAAGAGAGGGTGAGCAGTCGATCAGTATATAGTCGAATTGGTTGCGAAGGGGATCCAGCAAGCGGCGCATGATGCGTTCCCTGTCGCTGAGATTGATCATTTCCAATTCCGCTCCCACCAGGTCGATGTGGGAAGGCAGGATGCTCAGGTTTTCAAGTTCCGTGGGGAGGATGGCTTTTTCAGCCGCTTCCTGATTGATGAGGCACTCGTAGATAGTGCTTTCAAGGGTTTTCACATCAATGCCCAGGCCGGAGGAAGAGTTGGCTTGAGGGTCGGCATCGACAATCAGGACGCGTTTTTCCTGAACGGCTAAGGAGGCCGCCAGGTTGATAGAGGTGGTGGTTTTTCCCACGCCGCCCTTTTGATTGGCAATTGCGATTATTTTTCCCATAAGGTCAGTTGCTTGTGAAAGACCGTCCTGCTGGATCGGTCGGTAAAACAATGCGCAAAGATAGGTATTTTTTCGGATTGCGTGCAGCCATAACAAGGCCTGTTGTCAACACCGAGTCATATAGTTTGTTAATAACTTGGTCTGGGTGTTGACGATGGAGTGGGTGGTTGACCATACGGCGGTAACGTTGTAAAATGGAGGCAATTTGTTACCTTTGTGTACTTCTAACGCTCCCTCATATGACGCAACGACCCTTGATTTTGATATCCAACGACGATGGTTTTTCGGCGCCAGGTATCGCCTTTTTGATTGATGTGCTAAGACCTTTGGCTGACCTGGTGGTCTGTGCCCCCGATACGGGACGATCCGGTATGTCGGCCGCCATTACGGTGACCGTTCCGTTGCGCATGCGCCTGGTATCTGAAGAGCCAGGATTGACCATCTACAAGACCAACGGCACGCCGGTGGATTGTGTGAAGCTGGCGTTGAATCATTTATTCAAAGATCGGAAGCCCGATGCGGTATTCTCCGGCATCAACCACGGAACCAACGCCTCAGTGGCCATCCATTATTCCGGAACATTGGGCGCGGTTATTGAGGCCTGTATCAACGATATTCCTGCTGTAGGTCTGTCGTTGGACGATCACGACTGGCAGGCAAATTTCGAGCCCTCTCGTCCCTGGATTAGGCTCCTGGCCGAGCAGGTGCTCGCCAAAGGGTTGCCCAGAGGCTGTTGCCTGAATGTGAACATTCCTTGTACACCCGACCTTAAGGGTTTGCGGTTGTGTCGACAAGCCAGAGGACGTTGGGTGGAAGAATTCGATGAGCGTAAACATCCCAGGGGTGATCATTATTTTTGGTTGACCGGTAATTTTTGCAACGACGAGCCAGAGGCGGCAGACACCGACATGCGTGCCATGAAGGAGGGCTTTGTTGCGGTGGTGCCGTCAAACATTGATATGACCGATTATGCCTTGATGATAAAGATGCAAGACTGGGGCCTTGAACGCCCTTGATGTTATACGCTGATAAACGCTAACCATACTGGTTATGAAATACTTTTTGGTTGCCGGTGAGGCTTCCGGTGATTTGCACGCTGCCAATCTGATGGCGGTCATCAAACGAAAGGATCCTGATGCCCAGTTTAAATTCTTGGGTGGTGACCGCATGGCTGAACATGGTGGGGAACCCATCACCCACTACAGGAACATGGCGTATATGGGTATTATTGCTGTGGTCATGCATGCCCGCAGCCTCATGAGCATCATGAATGGCTGTAAGAAAGCCATCCTGGACTGGGAACCCGACGTGCTCATCCTGGTTGATTACGCCAGTTTCAACCTGCGGGTGGCGGCGTATATCAAGCGCCATCGTCCGAACCTGCCTATACATTTTTACATCGCTCCCAAATTATGGGCCTGGAAAACGTATCGGATCCGTGCCTTCAGGCGTCACATTGATGCGCTGTATGTAATCTTTCCGTTTGAGCCTGCCTTCTTTGAAAAACATGCGTACAAAGCCTTGTATGTGGGAAATCCCTCTGTAGACAGTGTGGCTGCCTTTAAGGCGGTGGCAAGTGATGCTGAGGTTTTCAGGCATCAATATGGGTTGGATGATCGACCTATTCTGGCCTTGTTGCCTGGCAGCCGGCTGGCGGAGATCCGCAGCAATCTGAGCGTTATGATGACAGTGGCTGCCACATGTCCGGATTTTCAAGTCGTGGTGGCTGGAGCGCCAGGAGTCAACCCTGAAGTGTACAGCCCGTTTTTACCGGCATCAACGCCCTTGGTTTTCAATGCGACGTACGATTTGTTGAAGACTGCGCACGTAGCCATGGTCACCTCAGGTACGGCCACGTTGGAAACGGCCTTGTTTGGAGTGCCCCAAGTGGTTTGCTACGCTGTGAAAGGCGGGGAGGCGGCCAACTGGGCGTTTGACCATTTTATGAAAGTGCCTTTCTTTTCGTTGGTCAATCTGATTGCAGGCAAAGCCATTGTTCCTGAATTGATGGGAGGGCGGCTGAAGGTAGAAAACCTCACCGCAGCCCTAAAACCGCTGTTGACAGACACACCGGAAAGATCGGCCATGCTCGATGGTTATGCGACCGTCCAGTCGCTGCTTGGCGAGCCGGGGGCTGCTGATCGTACGGCAAAGGCTATTTGCTCCTCACTGGGTATTGAAAGGACACCCTCCGGTCAGCGCTGAAAAGGCAATCGCACTGATTGAAGTTGCCTGAGGCGTCACAAACTCTTTTCCCAATACAACATGGCGGGATCGCAGGTGTCGAAACCCAATGCTTTGTACGCTTTCTGTGCAGCGGGGTTGTCTGACCTCACTTCAAGACTGACTTTGCAACAACCAGCGGCCCTGGCTATGTCTATCAATCCGCTGACCATTTTTTTTCCCAGCCCTTTTCCCCGTACGGCATGGTGAATCACCACATCGTGTAAGTACAAGTAAGGTTGACGTTTGAAGGTGGAATAATTCATAAAGGTGGTGGCCAATCCGACGTAAACGCCATCCAACTTCATCAGGTAAACGGCGGCTGTGGGGTGGGCGGCAAGGTCATCAATCAACTGTTTTTCCTGGGCCTCCGTATGAGGCGTGTAATCCCCCATAGGGTCTTCCATGTAATGCCTCAGCAACGAGCAAAAGGCTTGTCTGTGCGGAGCCTGTGAAAAGTCGCACCGTTCCAGGCTGGTCATGCTTGTCTTCATTTGGTCGGAGCGGAATAAACAACGTGTTGAGGGAAAGGAATTTCAATACCGTTGGCGTCGAAGGCCTCCTTGAGGCGTTTTCTCAATTCACCCGTTACTTCCCATTGCTTGGATGGCTTGGTGACGCCGACCACTTTAAGGGCAACGGACGAATCATCGAGTGAATCAACCCGTAGGAAAGCGGGAGCCTCTATGATAAGGTCTTTCCAGTATTTTTCGGCGGCTAGAGTAGCCCCAACCTGGTTGATCACCTCCTTTACCTGGTTCAGGTCGGCTGTGTAGGAAACGCCGATGTTGAGGTTGATCTTGGAATATTCCTTGCTTGAATTGGAAACAGTTTTGATCTCGCCGTGTGGAATGTGGTGGACTGTGCCGTCCGCATCCCTCAAGGTCGTGACGCGCAGGGTAATGTCTTCCACACTGCCGCTGAGGCCTCCGATGTTGACGACATCGCCGATGCGGTATTGGTTTTCGAAGATGATGAAGAAGCCGGTGATGATGTCGCGTACAAGGTATTGGCCACCAAAACCGATGGCGACACCCATGATACCGGCACCGGTCAGGATGGGAGCGATGTTTACCTTGAACTCAACGAGCACCATCATGGTGGCAATAAGGACAATCACGGTGCTGAAGGTCCAATTGAAAAGGCGGGCGATGGTGCCCATCCGCTTGGCTTCGCCTTCGTTGAGGCTGATGCGGTTTGATTTGGAAGCCGCATGGGTCAGTCTGTTCACTATTCGCTTGGAAAGCATTTTTAGTAACCAGGCAACGGCAATAATCAGGACTATTCTGATACCGCTGGTCAGAAACCAGTGGAGGATGTTTTGCCAAAAATCATTCACTGAGGTGGCGTCGATTTCGGAAAGTGTTGACAGTAAATTGGTTGAGTCGGCAGATAGTGTGGTTGTATCAATCATAATAATCGGATTTGATGGGAGTTCAAAAGTACAAAAAATAGGAGAAACGTACGAAAATAGGTGAGGGTGTTCGAGGGGACCATCGGATTCCTTACCTTTGGTGAACGAAAAGTAGATAGTATATGATTAAACACCTTGTTTTTTGGAAATTGAAGCCCACGGCCTTGGATAAGGACAGCCAGGCCAACGCATTGGAGATTAAATCGAGGCTTGAAGCCTTGAATGGTCGTATTCCCGAGTTGATTCATCTTGAAGTGGGTCTTGATCTGTTGCAAAGCCCGGCCAGTGCTGATGTGGCCTTGTACAGCGAATTTGCCGACCTGGAGGCCTTGGCTGTCTATCAGGTGCATCCTGAACACGAAGCTGTAAAAACGTTTATTCAGGCTGTTACCTCCCAACGGATGGTCATTGACTACGAGGTTTAATCCGTTTAACAAATCAGATAAACATGAAACGCACGTGTATGATGGGTGGCCTGATGACCATCCTGCTGACCTTTCTTTTTGCTGTTCCTGCTCTTGCCTTGCTCAAGTTGCCCAATGTCTTGACCTCAAACATGGTTTTTCAGCGCGATCAGCCTGTGGCCATCTGGGGCTCAGCCACGCCGGGACAACGCGTCCTGGTCACCTTTGACGCTCAGCAACAGACCGCTGTGGCCGGCTCAGATGGTGCCTGGCAACTACAACTCGCTCCCATGAAAGCCTCTTTTGTTCCCCGCGATCTGCACATCAGCACCAACGATGCAGACACGGTCCTGACCAACATCCTGGTGGGTGAAGTCTGGTTGTGTGGGGGACAATCCAATATGGAATACCCCATGAACCGTCGCCTGAAGAAGTATGCGGCCCCCGGTAGGGGACTTGACCTGTCTGAAGCAGAGTTGCAAAAGGGGGGTAGTCCGCACATCCGCTTGTTGCGTATTGAAAAGGTGAACAGTTTGCCCGATTGCACCACTCAAGGGTGGACGCCTTGTGCCGACAGTACCTTGGCGCCTTTCTCTGCCATCGGCTACTATTTTGGAAAAGCGTTGCAGGAGGCCTTGGATGTCCCCGTCGGCTTGATCAGCTCCAATTGGGGAGGCAGCCGCATTGAGCGTTGGACACCGGCCACTGCCTACGAACAATCACCTGTTTTTGCTGAAGAAGCCAAGGCCAAGCCTGTTCGTATCGACAACATAGACCCGGGATTGCACTACAATAGTATGATAGCTCCGTTAGCCCCTTATACCCTTAGGGGTTTTATCTGGTATCAAGGTGAATCCAATGTCATGTTTCACGATGCGCGCTATGTGGAAAAGACGCGCTTACTGCTGGACGCCTGGCGTCAAGACTTCAACAGTGCTGATGCTCCCTTTTATTACGTTCAGGTGGCCCCCTATGCCTACACCAAACGGAAGGACAAAATGTCACATACGCCCCAGACCATGGCTGAGTTCTGTGCCTTGCAAACGGCCTGCCTGGAGTTGCCTCAAACCGGCCAGGTCATCGTAACCGATCTGGTTGACAAGTTGACCGATATTCACCCTTCCTACAAATGGGAAGTGGGACGCCGCCTGGCATTGTGGGCTCTGGCCAAGACCTATGAACAGAAAGACGTGGTGTATTCAGGCCCCCAGGCAACCGGTGTGACGGTGAAAAAAAACAAGGCCACACTGAGGTTCGAACACATGGGTAGTGGGTTGACGGCTGGTCGCCACAACCCGGAAACCAATGCCTTCGAGTGTGTGGATGAAAACCTGACCTGGTTTGAAGTGGCCGGCAAAGACGGAATCTTTCATGACGCCACGGCTGTCATTAAAGGTGATCTCGTGGAGGTATACAGCCCCGAAGTAAAGCGGCCCGTTACCGTTCGGTTTGCCTGGAACGAAGCGGCCATGCCTAACTTTTTCAACAAGGAAGGACTGCCTGCTGTTCCCGGGAAATGGACAGCCACCAAGTGATTAGTACCCCTGACTATGAACTGCTTGAACGGCCCTTCCTGAAGGGTCGTTCATTTTTTTAAAGGCTTCGTCCCATTCCAGTGCAATCGGTGTGCTGCAGGCCACGGATGGTACGGATGGGACTGTCTTCGCTGCTGCTACCGTTGGGAAGTGTTCGGCAAAGAGGCTGCGATAGACGTATTCTTCCTTGGAAAGGGGCGGATTTATGGGAAAACGATCGGCGGCAGCAGCCATATCTGCATCGCTGACGGTCGTGGCGGCATGCGCCTTGAGGTGGTCAATCCAGCCGTAGCCAACGCCATCGGAAAATTGTTCTTTTTGACGCCAGGCTACCTCTGCAGGCAGGTCATCCTCAAACGCTTTGCGCAACAGCCATTTTTCCATCCTGCCGTTGCGGCAGAGCTTGTCGGTCGGGTTTTGTTGCATGGCTACATCCATGAACACCTTGTCCAGGAAAGGTACTCTGCCTTCCACGCCCCAGGCCGCCAGCGATTTGTTGGCCCTCAGGCAATCATAGAGGTGCAATTTGTCAAGCTTGCGCACCGTTTCTTCGTGCAGTGCCCTTGGGTTGGGAGCCTTGTGGAAATAGAGATAACCACCGAATAATTCGTCGGATCCTTCGCCGGAAAGCACCATCTTAACGCCCATGGCTTTGATGGCTCTAGCCAGAATATACATAGGTGTTGAGGCCCTCACTGTGGTTACATCATACGTTTCCAGGTGGTAAATGACATCGCTGATGGCGTCCATACCTTGCTCAATGGTAAAGTTGATTTCATGGTGAACGGTGCCAATATGGGCCGCGACCTTGCGGGCGGCAGCAAGATCTGGCGATCCGATCAGGCCAACGGCAAACGAGTGCAACTGAGGCCACCAAGCTTCCTGTTTTCCCCCGCTTTCGATGCGTCGACTCGCATATTTTTTGGCGATGGCGGCGATGATGGATGAATCCAGACCACCTGACAGGAGTACCCCGTAGGGTACATCAGACATCAATTGTCGCTTTACGGCCTCTTCCAATGCTGTTCGGATGGCGACGATCGAACTGGTCGCATTGGCGACGGCCTCATAGTCTTGCCAATCCCTTTTATACCAACGCTTAAAGGTGCCCTCCCTGCTGTCGTACAAGTGTCCGGGAGGAAAGGTATTGACCTCTTCGCACCATGGAAGAAGGGCTTTCATTTCTGAAGCCACGAATAGTTGCCCTCGTTTATCTTTACCCATATAAAGCGGCACGATGCCAATGTGATCCCTCGCAATGAGGTAACGGTCAGCTTTGATGTCATACAAAGCAAAGGCAAAAATGCCGTTCAGGTCTTCCAGAAAGTCCACACCCTTGTCCTGGTATAACGCCAGTATCACTTCGCAATCCGATTTGGTTTGAAAGTTGTATCGGTTGGCATACTGCTCTCTGATGGATTCGTGGTTATATATTTCACCGTTGACAGCCAATACACACGTGCCGTCTGGTGAATACAGGGGTTGACTCCCTGACATGGGATCGACAATGGAAAGTCGTTCGTGAGCCAGGATGGCCTTTTCGCCACAATAAATGCCAGACCAATCGGGGCCTCTGTGACGCAGTTGTTTAACCATCTTAAGGACCTGTGGTCTTAACAAGTCAGCCTGCTGGCTGAGTTCAAAAGCGGCGGTAAATCCACACATAATGTAAGTGAATAATGGTATAATGCGACAAATGTATATAAAAAAGTGTATATAACTATCAAAAGGAGGATTAAAATCAAAAATAGCCGTAATATTTGATACTTTTACTGCCGATACCTTCGTACATTGACCAATGCAGCAAAATTTCGAACTTCCCAACAAAATCATGCTAAAAATCCAAACAAACCTGTATTTTTGCACCACACTCAAAATGATTTGACGCCTCACAGGCTTTTTTTTAGTCTAATGAACACACTTAACTGGTCAGAACTGTCTTTTGGCTACTTGCCAACCGATTACAACATCCGTTGTTATTTCCGGAACGGTCAATGGGGAAACCTTGAAGTCTCCACGTCAGAAAATATTACCATGCACATGGCAGCAACTTGCCTGCATTATGGACAAGAAGCGTTTGAGGGTTTGAAGGCCTTCAGGGGACCTGACGGAAAAATCAGGGTGTTCCGCATGGATGAAAACGCCGCACGTTTGAAACGGTCGGCTGAGGAAATCATGATGGAACCCTTTCCGGTTGAACTGTTCACGGAGGCTGTCAAAAAAGTGGTCAAACTGAACGAGCGTTTTGTGCCCCCTTATGAATCAGGTGCTTCCTTATACATAAGGCCCCTTCTGATAGGAGTGGGTGCCAAGGTGGGTGTGCAACCTTCCGATGAATACCTGTTTGTACTGTTTGTGTCACCGGTTGGCCCCTACTTCAAAACGGGCTTCAAACCATCGAAGGTCATTGTCATGCGCGACTTCGACAGGGCTGCTCCACACGGCACCGGCACCATCAAGGTAGGTGGCAACTACGCTGCCAGTTTGAAGTCAGGACAACTTGCCCATGATAAAGGCTATTCTATGGTGGTTTACCTGGATGCCAAGGAAAAGAAATACATCGACGAATGCGGCGCTGCCAATTTCTTCATGATCAAAGGCAACACCTATGTGACACCGGAATCGACCAGTATCCTGCCCTCCATTACCAATAAAAGCTTGATGCAGTTGGCAAAGGACATGGGAATGACGGTGGAACGCCGCCCTGTGCCGTTGGACGAGATACCCGAATTTGACGAAATTGGTGCCTGCGGAACAGCCGCCGTCATTTCACCCATCGGTTGGATCGATGATCCGGAAAAAGGTGTCAACTATGTGATTTCCAAGGATGGAGAACCAGGCCCCGTGTCGAGCAAACTCTACCACGAATTGAGGGCTATCCAATACGGAGAAATGGCAGACCCCCACGGATGGACGACCGTAATTGACTGACGGTTCCTATCGCATACCGCCGCAGAGCCGACCGTGAATCGCCTCTGCGTGCTTTCCTTTTTTTTACGTAATATGACCCTCACACGACCTGATTATGGGCAAGAATAAATTGCAGAAATTCAGTGATATGAGCGAGTGGCCGCACGTCTTCGAATGCGCAGGGCATGAAGACAGACTGATTGACCATCCATTCAAGGGTCAATGGAGCCGCTCTGTGTTCAAGAATGACCACCCCCTGGTGCTGGAACTCGGTTGTGGCAAGGGTGAGTATACCGTCGCATTGGCCGAATTGTACCCTCATAAAAACGTCATCGGTATCGATATTAAGGGGGCCCGTATGTGGACAGGTGCCAAGGCAGTTCAGGACAATGGTTTGTCCAATGCTGTTTTCCTTAGGACACACATTGAATACATCGGTCGTTTCTTTGCCCCGGGTGAAGTGGCTGAGATTTGGCTGACGTTCCCCGATCCTCAGATGAAAAAGGTGCGCAAACGCCTGACGTCCACGCGCTTTATGCAAGATTATCAACGCATTCTGCAACCAGATGGCTTGATCCATCTCAAAACGGACAGCGCCTTTATGTACCAATATACCAAGGAAATGGTTCAGCTCAACAATCTCCCTGTGGTGCACGATACTGACGATCTATACCACTGTGGCTGGAACGACCCCTTGTTGAGTATCAAAACGTTCTACGAAAGTCAATGGCTTATGCGTGGCCTGACCATCAAATATTTGCAGTTTAGGATGCCTTCCAACGTGGATTGGCAGGAGCCGGAAACTGAAATCACCCCTGATCCTTACCGTAGTTTCGGTCGAAGTGTCCGCGTGGCACCTGGCTCCGGGGTTGAATCATCGCTTTAATACCTTGTAATATGACTATTTATCCAAAACTCATAACAGATGCCCTCGAGAAGGTTCGTTATCCGGGCACAGGAAAAGATTTGATTGCTGCCGGCATGGTGGAAGATAATATCCGCATTGAAGGCGCCAATGTCTCTTTTACGTTGAAGTTTGAAAAACCCAACGATCCGTTTGTCAAGTCGGTCGTCAAAGCCGCAGAGGCAGCCATCCATACCTATGTAGGTGAGGAAGTGGTCGTGACCATCGATGTAAAGGCTGCCCAATTGGCCAGGCCTGAACCGGACAAACTTCTTCCTCAGGTGAAGAACATCCTTGCGATAGCCTCTGGAAAGGGAGGGGTGGGTAAATCGACCGTTGCTTCAAATCTGGCTGTTGCTTTGGCAATGAAGGGCTACAAGGTTGGCTTGCTCGATGCTGATATTTTCGGTCCATCCGTTCCCAAGATGTTTGATGTAGAAGATGCCAGACCCGCGTTGGAACGCATTGACGGACGTGACTTGATCCAGCCCGAAGAAAAATACGGGATCAAGTTATTGTCTATCGGATTTTTTGTCAATAAAAACGATGCGGTGGTATGGAGGGGCGGCATGGCTTCCAACGCCCTCAAGCAACTGATTGCTGATGCCAATTGGGGAGCGCTCGATTTTCTCCTGCTCGATTTGCCTCCGGGTACCAGCGATATTCACCTCACCTTGGTTCAAACCTTGTCCATTACCGGCGCTGTTGTCGTGAGTACGCCACAGCAGGTGGCGTTGGCCGATGCTCGCAAGGGTATCAGTATGTTTATGGGTGACAAGGTCAATGTGCCTGTATTGGGTTTGGTGGAAAATATGGCATGGTTTACGCCGGCCGAATTGCCGAACAACAAGTATTACCTGTTTGGGCAGGAAGGCTGCAAGCGGTTGGCTGAGGAATTGAACATTCCCTTGTTGGGACAGATTCCTGTCGTGCAGAGCATCTGTGAAGGCGGTGACCAAGGCAAACCGGTGGCCTTGAATGCAGACAGCCTTACAGGGATGGCATTCATGGAATTGGCTGACAACGTCGTACGTCAGGTGTCCATCCGCAATGAAACAATGGCCCCCACCAAACGGGTAGAGGTGACCACTAAATAACCACTAAATAACCATGTGCCCCAGCCATGGAAAACACAAAACGCTGACCTCCCGACCCAACCATTGGTTGAGAATGAGTTGGGGCTTGACTTGCTGGCTCTTATGTAGTCTGTTGGTACCCACTATGGCCTGGCCGCCTCTTTGGTGGCAAGCGGTTCATGGGTACGATGGCACCAAGCCTTGGAATAGCTACATGACCTATACGGCCGCATTTTTCGGCCCCAATGCCATGCCAGTTTTTGAGACCCTCGATGCCCGTACACTGAAAACGCACCGTATCGATGTCGCCTCCGATGTTTTTTGGGGCTTTGGTGATCAAACACAGAGTATATCGGCTCAAATCAATTATATGTTGTGGCCGGGTCGGGTGGTGGTGAGTGGTTGGGGGACGCTGGTGGAACACTACAAGACAACCATGGCCATCCGTGATATCAGGGCTTCCACCGTAGAATCGGGCGAACAGACTTTTATTATTGGTGACTTATACCTATCCACACAGGTGCGCATAGTAGAGGAAGCGAAGTATAGACCCGACTTGAAGATTGAGTGGGTTCTGAAGACCGCTTCTAGCAATACATCGGCAGGAGCTCGCAATTTTGACACACCAGGTTACGCGTTAAGGGGGGCTGTCGGCAAATCCTGGATAAGGCCTCAGGCGTTTGTTCAGGAACTTCGATTGGTTGGCAACGTGGGATTTTTGTCGTATCAATTGAACAATCATCAACAAAATGACGCCTCCACTGGTGCCCTTCAAGTGCAACTGAGACGCAATCACCTTACCTGGTCAAATGAGGCTGCCGGCTATTATGGTTGGACCGACAAGGGCGACAGGCCGATGGTGCTACGCAGTAAGTTGACGTACGGCAATGGCCCCTTGAAATACTACGTACAGTACCAGCATGCCTTGCACGATTACCCTTTCCGCAGGGTGCAGGCTGGGGTTGGTTTTGATCTCTATCCAAAAAATAAAGACCGATGAAATTTTTAACACCTCAGGAAAAGGCCGTCATACTTGATAAAGGAACGGAAAGGCCGAACAGTGGCATCTATGAACATTTTGACGAACCAGGTACTTATCTGTGCAAACAATGCAATGCACCGCTGTATGTTTCTGTTGATAAATTTGATGCTGGTTGCGGCTGGCCCAGTTTTGACAAAGCGTTGCCAGGTGCTGTCAAGCGTCAACCCGATGCTGATGGCCGTCGTACGGAGATCGTCTGTGCTAATTGTGGCGGTCACTTGGGGCATGTCTTTGAAGGGGAAGGATTCACACCGACCGATACCAGGCATTGTGTCAATTCTATCTCGTTGGAGTTTACCACATTGCCTTTGGCTACCTTGCAACGCATGGAAACCGCCATTTTTGCCGGTGGCTGTTTTTGGGGAGTTGAGCACCTGATGCAGAAGGAGCCAGGCGTCTTGTCGGTGACCAGCGGTTACATTGGTGGCCATCTGCAACATCCCACCTACGAGGCCGTCAAAGCGCATACGACTGGCCATGCCGAAGCTGTCTCCATCTTTTTCGATCCGGACATAACCACCTACGAACACCTGGCCAAGGTCTTTTTCGAGATCCATGATCCGGAACAGGCTGACGGTCAAGGACCAGATATAGGCCCTCAATACCGCTCTGAAATATTCTATACGACACCCCAACAGCGAGAGGTTGCTGAAAAGCTCATCAACCTGCTGAAAGAAAAGGGATACAAAGTGGTGACTAAGGTGACGCCAGCCGATACGTTCTGGGAGGCAGAAGGCTACCATCAGGATTACTACGAACGCAAGGGTACAGAGCCGTATTGCCATTTCCGGACACGCCGGTTTTAACGGCCGTTAACAGATTAGCTTACTTTTTTTTGCTTTCTTTGCGCAGTCAATCAAGGCAGGAGACATCTTTGCCAGGCACATTCCAAATCCATAACCATTTCCACCATGATGCTTCTTTCTATTTTCAGCACCGTCGCCGACTGGTATATGTCCAACCTGAATTATTGGACCATCGCCTTGTTGATGACCGTGGAAAGTTCCTTTATTCCCTTCCCCAGTGAAATCGTACTGCCCCCGGCTGCTTATTTAGCCTCACAGGGCGAACTCAACTTGTTTCTCGTTATTTTATCGGCCTCAGTGGGCTGTCTGCTTGGTGCCTTGTTTAACTATTACCTGGCGCTTTATTTGGGTAGGGCTCTCGTCTATAAATTGGCCGACAGCAAGTATGCCAGGTTGTTTTTGCTCAATAAGAATAAAATTCAGCAAGCAGAGGATTACTTCATCAAGAACGGCAATACCTCCACCTTTATCGGACGCCTCATACCCGGTATCCGTCAGTTGATTTCCATACCCGCTGGATTGGCAAAAATGAAAATGAAGCCCTTCATTATCTACACCGTTTTGGGCTCTACCTTGTGGAATGTCATTCTGGCGCTGTTGGGTTATTATTTTGGCAAGAATCAAGCGACGTTTGAACTGTATTACAAGGAACTTTCCTTGGCCGCCATTGGTGTTGGGGTACTTTTTGTAGTCTACTTGATTATCAAGCGAGTGCATAAAAATTCAAAGAATTAAAGAATTATTTCCGTAATACGGGATAATTGGAGAAAATTTTCCTTAATTTTGTCTGGTCGAACGACATTAACGTTAAAGATTGGGCAAAAAATGGGCAAGGAAATTCGCTTTAGCCTGGTTTACAGAGACATGTGGCAGTCTTCAGGCAAGTATGTGCCACGCGTGGATCAACTAACACAAATCGCACCCGTCATCATTGACATGGGGTGTTTTGATCGAGTAGAAACCAATGGAGGAGCCTTTGAGCAGGTCAACCTTCTGTTTGGCGAAAATCCCAACAAGGCGGTTCGTGAGTGGACCGCGCCTTTCAACAAAGCCGGTATTCAAACACACATGCTGGAGAGAGCCCTGAACGGTATCCGCATGAATCCCGTTCCCGCTGATGTGCGCCGTCTGATGTTCAAGGTCAAGCAAGCCCAAGGAACCAATATTGCCCGCTCGTTTTGTGGCCTGAACGACCCCAGAAACCTCGAATTGTCTATCAAATATGCCAGAGAAGCCGGTATGATTTCTCAGGCTGCGCTTTGTATCACTCATTCTCCCGTTCACACGGTTGATTATTACTCGGGTTTGGCCGACAAGTTGGTGGATATGGGTGCCCAGGAGATTTGTCTCAAGGACATGGCCGGTATTGGCCGTCCCACCTTCCTGGGACAATTGACGAAAATGATTAAAGAAAGGCATCCTGATGTGAAGGTGGAATACCATGGCCATACTGGACCTGGGTTCTCCACGGCTTCCATGTTGGAAGTAGCCAAGGCTGGTGCCGATTACCTCGATGTGGCTATGGAACCCCTTTCCTGGGGCATGGTTCACCCCGATGTGATCACCATACAGGCCATGCTTAAAGAGGCCGGATTCCTGGTGAAAGACATCAACATGGATGCCTACATGGAAGCCAGGCGATTGACGCAGAGCTTTATGGACGATTTTCTGGGGTACTTCATCGACAGCAGCAACAAGCAAATGTCCTCCCTGCTGGTTGGATGCGGGTTGCCTGGCGGTATGATGGGCTCCATGATGGCCGACCTGAAGGGCATGCACAACGCTATCAACATGGCCTTGCGTCAGCATAAGAAAAAGGAAGTTACGTTTAATGACCTGGTGGTTCAGCTATTCAACGAAGTGGCCTATGTGTGGCCGCGTCTGGGCTATCCTCCCTTGGTGACTCCGTTCAGCCAATATGTGAAAAATGTGGCCTTGATGAACATCTTCTCCATGGCCAAGGGTGAACCCCGTTTCAGTAACATTGACAAGGATAGTTGGAACATGATCCTGGGTCGGATGGGACAACTGCCCGGCGAGTTGGCACCGGAGATTCATAAGGTTATCAAAGAAAAGGAACTGGAATTCTATACAGGCAATCCTCAGGACGCTTATCCCGATGCCTTGCCCACCTATAGGGCTGAAATGGAGGCCAACGGCTGGGAATTGGGCAAAGATGAGGAAGAACTCTTTGAATTGGCCATGCACGATAGGCAGTACAGGGATTATAAGTCGGGTATTGCCAAACAACGTTTTGAACAGGAATTGGAACAGGCCAAAATTAAGGCTGGAGCGCCCATCTTCGTGGAAAGACCCGTGGTGGAAGTGCCCAATATCGATGCCGAAGGTCTGTTGAAGGCCCATCCAGGAGCGCTGGCCATCCAGGCCCCGACGGCTGGTCAAGTGTTGTGGCAGGTCGATGTTACCGGCCCCTCCACATCGCCAACCATAGGCACTCCGGTGAAAAAGAAAGAACCGTTCTGCTGGGTGCAGAATGCCTATGGCCTTGAACCTGTGTATCCTGCGGCCGATGGTAATCTGATTCAGGTGGACGTGCCCCAGGGTAAGGCGGTGCAGAAAAACCAGGTGTTAGGCTTTGTGTTGGCTGATTGATGCCGATAGGAAAAAAAGGGGGCTGGTAGTGGCCCCCTTTTTAATAAACGCTCTTTGAAAAGGTGTAAAAAAAAGAAAACCGCTTCGTGAAGCGGTTTTCCTGGATGACTTATAGTAAGTGAGATCAATCAGTGTAGTAGGTTGCTTAGTTTTTAGGAAGAGCTTCCTTGACAACCATGGGGCGACCGGCGTAGTCTGAACCGTTCAGTTCGGCGATGGCTTTTTTAGCACCATCTTCTTCTTCGATTTCGCAGAAAGCAAAACCTTTGGAACGTCCGGTTTCGCGGTCTTTGATAATCTTAACAGAAAGAACGGTACCGTAATCTTCCATCACTTCTTTCAAGTCATTTTCCCGAACGCTGTAGTTCAGGTTACCAATGTAAATGTTCATAAAATAAAAAATAATAAAATAAATAAAAGAGGACT
>JAAYBL010000113.1 GCA_012718945.1 Bacteroidales bacterium | reverse complement strand
GACAATCAGCAGCACCAGGGTTGAGCTTTGGGACCAAAAAGAAAGCGGGTTAATACGTAATGGAGACGAGGAATCAAATAGCAACCTCAACAGTGCAAAGAAGACAGTTGGAACCAGCATGGTCGCCAACGAGGTACTTAGAAAGACAAACACCTGCTTGGCCCAAAAAGGAGTAATACGTTTTAAAAACAGGGGTTCGACATAATACTGCAACACGAGCACCAAGACACCACACAAGATGATTAGCCCTGCCTGGCCGGCATACAAGGCCAAGAGGCTGCCAACTGACAAAAAAGAGATGACGCCAGAGGTTCTGATAAAGATGAAAAAAAAGGGGAGCAACAACAGGATGAGTACGCGTTGCTTCAGATACTGGAACAAGTTGGGATTGGGCTTTCTTTTGGATTCGCGCGAAAGGAAAAACAGGAAGCCAAACAAGAGTAACAGGGCTTTGAAAGCGTACAACATGGTGGTTATCTGTTTCTTGTACCTCATCTCCAAATAATACGGAGCACCACGCGTAGCAACGGTGACAGCCCTCAGGTTTTTATAAAAATCAGCAGAATACAACAGCCTGAGTATCGCTTTATCCGTGTCTGTAAAGTTGGATTCATCAGCTTTTGAGGCATCAAAAATCCCACCGTAATACGATGTGCCGTTTTTGGGCGTATAAAGCACTGTCAATTCGCGGATGGCGTGGTAATAGAGGTGTTTGAGCGATAAATCGTCCGCGTAACTACCCGGAAATCCCAGATTGAGGGTAGCGGACATCATTCTATAGCCTGAGGTGACATGCATGGTACCTGTTGACATTCCTTCTTGATGGTGTGACACGTTTAGCGTGAAATTGGCATCCTTGTCCACCAGGGTTACATCAACCGTTTCAAGGAGTTGATCCAACTCATCGACCAGTTTGACAAAAACGGCCGAATCCTGCTGCGTTTCCGCCCCATTCACCTGCATACGGATGTCATCTTCAAAACGATAGGCTTTGGTGTTCTCGCCATTAAACAAACGTTCCCTGATGACGTTCCAAGCCAGATCATCGGCTTGATCAATCGCTGTTGCAGGCAGGGGTTGAAGCGCTGCAACGAGTAACAATAAAAGACCTGCACACTGTTTCATAGTTGTTTCAAATTAACGTTTGGCTCAAAGAAACAGTGTTCTCAAGGCAGCCACCAGCTTTTTCTGACGAAGTGTCGAATAGAGGGGTTATTCTGTTTAACTAGTTATTTGTCGATGGCCTTTCTGTTGGACATATCAGGTCCGAAAAAAAACAACGGCGTTGCCAGTGACAACACTAACCGTCACCATACAAAATGTGCGTGAACCGAGTGAAAAGATAGTCAGGACTAACCTCCAGTAAGCAATTGAAATAGATAATTATGGTACAGTTTTTTTCTTTACTGTGGTACATGGACGAAGCAAACCCCGGTAGAGCACCATTATGACCGTAAAAAGACCCCCTCTTCAAAAGACATAATCCATAGCCAGTGTTGGGTGCTACTTCAATGAGGTCATTGAGCCTTCTCTGTTGAAGAGTATCCGATAACAGCCCACCTTGAACCAAGGCCTCAACATACGTTTGCAATTCCCGTGGTGTAGAATAGGCCGAACCAGCAGCCCAGAAACTGGAAATATCAAACACTTCAGTATAATCATCATTGCCTGAGTATTCCCCCGCATAGTACCCCCTTCCATGCGTGCCGGGAAACGTCAGCCCTGACGTCAGAAATCCGGTATTGTTCAGCCCAAGAGGTTTTATGATCCGATTTTCAATCTCCGCTTGTAAGGAGTTGCCGGTCAATTTTTCAATCAACATACCTAAGATGATGGTATTGGTATTGGAATAGAACCAGTCTGAACCCGGACTGAAGTAAAAACCTTCAGAAAATCCTATCTCAACACTCTCTTCGGGTGTCCATACTTTCGTCGGATTGGTAAAAAGTGATTCCTGCCAACTAAGCGCATCGGTATAATTGAAAATGCCACTAGTCATATTGCAAAGCATGGCAATGGTTATGCTGTCTGCTTTTGGAAACGTAGGAAAGTAGGTAGAAAGTGCATCATTCAGTGCAAGCCTGCCTTCATCCACCAACTGTAGCAGCACAGTACCAGTAAAGGTTTTCGTATTGCTGCCTATCCTGAAAGTGAAATGACCATCCATCGGACGTTTGTTTGGAATATCGCTGTAACCAGCTGTATAGAGCCAATCAATACCCCGTTTGTGATCAACAACCAAGGCAACTACGCCCGGCACATGTGTCTGTTCAATCATTGAATCGGTCACTGCTTCCATCTGATCGATGAATTGTTGGTTGGCATCAATCACTGTTTCTTCTTGGCATGACAGAACAATCATGCTTGTAAGAATAAGTACGGAGGCGAAGAAGACTAGATGCTTCTTTTTGTTGAGCATGCCATTATTCATAACCATTCACGTTTTTCTGAGTCAACAATCAACCAAAAACCATTAGCGGGAGTATTGAAACGAAACATCCTCATTGATAAAGACAGGATCGCCCCAATAGGTGTAATAGTAGAAATGGCCACCATTCAGCACGTCGTCATTTCTGACCATAGAGAGTTGAATATACTTGTTTGAAAGTTTGTTAACATCACTTGTAATTCCAACCGTCGGATCAAATCGCACCCATCCATCACGTCCACAATACACTTCTGCCCAACTGTGTTTGGGAGTAATCGAGTATGTAAGCATATACCCTTCAACGGTCATGGCGGGAATATGGCAAGAACGGCAAAGCGCCACAAACACATCGGCAAATTCAGAACAGTCACCACCTAACTGCTCAAGCGCCTTTGCGGCACCCACTTCACGGCGATTATAACCAGTATATGTCATATTTTGCTTGACGTAGTTGCAAAGCTTCCGAATCCGCTTTAGTGTGTCTAAATTCATTACAGACAGCCCAATGGATTGAATCAAACGATCATCCTTCTCAATAAATTTTTCAGACAGCAGGTGTTTATCCGTCACCTCAAAACACACTTTCTTCCCTTTTTTTGCAGCTTGAAGCGTGTGCTTAAACAACGTAAGCTGAGCGGAAATTTCTATCGTTACAACGCCTTTTTCCGAAAGCAGCAAGAATTCGGCGTATCGATTGCCATCCTTGTCAAACACCCTGTAAGGTGGACGAGAGTAGTTTATCGAGTGCACCTGTTGTACATACTCGATTGTCTGTGGTATTAAACAAACAAACTGAACTTTATCGGTTTTTCCATGGATGTCAATTGTGTACTTGGCGGTATAACCCACCTCAGTGGCATCCTTGGCATCACAGAAAAGTGTGGATATAATCAAACAAAGCACTGTCAACAAACTGTTTTTCATGATGTTTTCTTTCATTGCCTTATGGCCTATGCATAATGGTCGAGTTGTAAGACCCCTGTGGGGAAATGGTAGCCCTCATAAGGTACAAACCAGATTGAAGGGCAGATAAGGGCAGCTGCATCGTTTCGGTAGCGGTGGTGACGACCTGCCCCTGGATGTTGTAGAGGGTACAGGTGGTGGGTGCTTGAAAAAGCAGGGCTGTGGTTGTTTGTTGGAAATAACCAGTAGGATCAACGGCTTGACCTGAAGGGTCTTCGCTGGAACCTTCTGGCAGAAAAGGGGTATCCAAACCAGTAATCGGTTCGTTGAGCGCTGCGTTAAGGCTTTCCAGGGTAAGGGTGTCTGTTTGACCGCTGGGAAGGCTCAAGTTGCCGTGGAGACCGACAACACGGACCTCATAGGTG
>JAAYBL010000112.1 GCA_012718945.1 Bacteroidales bacterium | reverse complement strand
GTTGCATCTTTTGCTGGGGCAGGCTTGCCGTTGATCGTGTAGGGGGTGCCGATGGCAAAGACGCCGCTCGATCCGTTGGCGTCAGCACCGATGGTGGCCCAGCCTGTGGCTTTCTTATGGTTGGCAGTGCCATTGGTCAGATTGGCTTTCTGGAAATCGGTTTGGTTGTCAAATCCAGGATTGGTAAAGATGCTGTCGGTCACATCGATGTAGACGATTTCATCGCCGGCATCATCCACATTGGTCATGTCTGCCCTTTCTATCCGTACGTTGTCGAAGAAGAGGTAGGGATTGGTGGTTGAGGTGCCACCGGCTGAGGTGTAGCCCAGCGAAAGGGTGAGGTCTGTCTCTTGGATGAGGGTGAAGGGGTCGAACGTTGCGGTGCGCCAGGAACCGGTTTGGAGGGAGGTGGCGTTGTCATAGACGGGTGACTGGGTGCCTGCCTGGTAGCCGCATAGGTTGATGAAAGTGCCGGTGTTGGCGACGTTGTAGACGGTAAAGCCGATGCGGTAGGTGCCGGCAGGAAGGGTTACTTTCTGGGTGTAGTAGTTGGCCTGGTTCCATCCCTGACTGATGCCTAGTGCACCACCGGCGACGGTGCCCTCGGCGTTCCTGGCGGGAACGGTCTTGCCGTTGAGTTGGAGGCCACTGCCGATTCTGAAGGCGGCGCTCGATCCGTTGGCGTCGGTGCAGGTGGTTGTCCAGCCTGTTACCGGTTTGTGGTTGGCGGTGCCGTTTGTGACACTGGTTGTTTGTAAGGAATTGCTGTCATCAAAGCCTGGGTTGGTGACGTAGGTGGACGTCACATCGTTCCAAATCGCTTTTTGGGAGATGACGAGGCTGGAAACAGTGTTGGAGTATTTCGGGGTTTTGCTTCCAACGGGGTAAATGGCTATGCGATAGGTGTTTGTTCCGTTGATTGGGGTGTCGGCGTAGGTGTAGGCAGGGCCATTTTTCGCGTTCATGTCTTTCAGGTTGACGGCAGCCAGGCGTACGTACTGGGTGGTTCCCGGTCGTTTGCACATAACGACCATGGAATCGAGCATGTCGCCGTTGATATCGTTCCAGCTGAGTGTCAGGGTGCGTGCAGTGTTGTCAAACTGGGTGCTCAGGTTGTTCGGGGCGCGGTAAACGACCTTGGGGATGAATTCATAGGCGCGGTTGAAGGCAAGTCCTTCGTTCATGGTGGCGTAATAGCGACCGAGCTGGGAGAGTGTGTCTGCGCCATCCTTAGACCACAGGCTGGTGCGTTCCTCGGCGTTCCAATAAAAGTAGCGTTCCACACGGGGGTGGGCGTTGAGTTTTTCCAGGATGGGCTTGGTGCCATCGAGTAGTTTCTTCTGGGCGCTGAACGAGAAATCCGTTGCCGTCGGTACCAGGGCAAAGATGCCGTTGTTGTTCCACCAGGCTCCCCACAACCATTCTGAAATCCAGATGGGGCGTCCGTTGCCGTAGTTGTCGCTGTAGGAGGTCAGGTTGTCGAACTGTCCTTGTGTCCAATAGCAGTGCAGGTCGAGGATGTCGCATCGCCATCCGCGGGCATCGATGGAGTCGATGAAGGCCTGCAGGTGGCCCATGGATCCGTCGTGTGAGGATTCGGAGCAGAGTCGCAGGCCGGTGCGCATCAGATTTTGCCAGTTGTCGAGCACCACTTCAACGCTTTGGGGGGTGTCGTCGGAGGCGTTGCCCGGTTCGTTGTTGTTCTTGCTGTGGCAGGATCCGGTGACCGAGCCGATGACACTGGCTGAAGGCCAATCTTCGTAAATGTGGTTGGGTACACACTCTACATCGGGCAACATGTTGCGGCCTTCGGCCCAGTCGAATCCGCTGGTGGCGTTGACCAGGGCACAGTATTTGGCGTTGGTGCTGGCCAGGTTGCCTTTTTTGGCGTTCTGCCATTTGAAGAGGCGGTAGGATGAGATTCTTCCGGCCATGTTGCTGGACAATACGGGTATTTCGAGGTCTTCCCTGTCGGCAATGAAGCAACGGCTGTAACCCCAACCGCTCTGGCCGAGGGCAAAAGTGACCATGTAGCCGCGTTTGAGTTTGAACGAGCGTATCTGGTTGTTGAGGCTGGCTTCGGTGAGTGTTTTCATGAATCCGCCTACATGTCCTTCGGTGTAGTTGTCGTATGCCGTACCTCCGTAGTTGGACTCGGTGTAACAGGTCAACGGGCGGATGGTATTTGCGTAGGGGAGGATGATGGCGCCGCTGGCGTACATCTTGACCTGGCAGTTGACGCCGCTGACGGCTTTCACTCCTTTTATATACAGGTGGCTTAGCCAACTGGTGATGACCTTGCTGGGTTTGATGCGTTGGATGATGACCACGGCGTGTTCGGTGTTCTCGATGTTGACCTTGCCTGTGGTGGTAAAGGGCACGTCATGGCTGATGACGTAATCAACGTCGGTGGTGAGTGATACGCTGTCGGTTACCTGGCTGACCGTTTGG
>JAAYBL010000111.1 GCA_012718945.1 Bacteroidales bacterium | reverse complement strand
TTGTTTCGATTATTTTGTATTTTTGTACGCTACGAAACCTGATAACCCATTGATTAACCATAAACAAAAAGAACATGAACAGAAAAATCTCTCTGTCACTCATGCTGGCGACCGCCTTGTTGCTGACTTCCTGCGCAGGCAAATTCGCACCATCCAGTGATTATTTCAAAGTTACCCCCGAAGTACTCGTTGTTCAGGGTGGTCAAGTAGCTGCCACCATCGATGGTACGTTCCCCGCCAAGTCATTCCCCGCAACAGCCGTAGTCACCATCACTCCGGTATTGAAGTACGAAGGTGGTGAAGCACTGGGCACACCCCTGACGCTTCAAGGTACCAAGGTCAAAGCCAACAACAAGGTTATTGGTAAAGAAGGTGGCGCCGTTTCCTTAAGCACTGTGTACAAGTATGTACCTGCCATGAGCAAGTCTGAACTCTACCTGCGCTTCAACACCACCATCGGCAAAAAGAGCATCAGCATCCCCGACATCAAAGTCGCTGACGGTGTGATTTCTACCGAAGCTTTGGCCAACGCTGCCGGTGCTAAACCGACCGCTTCTAAAGACAAATTCCAACGCGTCATCCAGGAAGCTCACGAAGCCAGCATTCTTTTCCTTATCCAGCAAGCCAAATTGCGCGATACCGAACTGAAATCTGAAAAAGTGACCGGTTTGACGGGCAAAATCGCTGAAACCAGCGCCGATGCCAACAAACAATTGGCCGCTATCGAAGTTTCTTCCTACGCTTCTCCCGATGGTTCACTCTCTTTGAACGAAAAATTGGCTGCTGACCGTGAAAAAGCCACTGTTGACTTCTTGAACAAAGCGTTGAAAGACGCCAAAGCCACCGGCAACATCGATGCCCGCTTCACGGCAGAAGACTGGGAAGGTTTCCAACAATTGGTTGCTGCTTCCAGCATGCAAGACAAAGAACTCATCCTCCGCGTACTCTCCATGTACCAGGATCCCGAAAAACGCGAACAAGAAATCAAGAATCTGTCCGCTGTATACAAAAACCTGGCCGACGAAATCCTGCCCCAGTTGAGGCGTTCGAAAATGAAAGTTACGGTTGATATCATCGGCAAAACCGACGAACAGCTGAAAGACATGGCTATCAACAACCCCACCGCACTGACTCTGGAAGAAATGCTGTACGCAGGTACCCTGATGACCACTCCGGCCGACAAGGAAAAAGTGTACAAAAAAGCCAGCGAACTGTTCCCCAACGACTACAGAGCTTTCAACAACCTGGGCGTTTGCGCTTTCCAACAAGGCAACGTACAAGCAGCCAAGAGCTACTTCGACAAAGCTTACAGCCTGAACAAATCAGCTGAAGTTAGCAGCAACCTGGCCCTGACCGCTCTGGCCACCGGCGCTGATGCAGCTACCGTAAACAGCTACCTGGGTGCCGCCGCTGGTTCCGAAGGTTTGAAGGAAGCTCAAGGCATCCTCTACCTGAAGCAAGGTGAATATGCCAAGGCCGTTACCGCTTTCGGTGACCTGAAAACCAACAACGCTGCATTGGCTCAATTGTTGGCCAAAGACTACAGCAAGGCCAAATCAACCTTGGATGCCATCGCCCAACCCAACGCTGAAACCTCATACCTCAAGGCTTTGGTTGGTGCTAGAACCAACAACAAGGATATGGTTATCAGTGGCCTGAGCGCAGCTGTCAAGGCTGACAAGACCTACGCCAAGAAAGCCATCAACGACATCGAATTCTCCAAGTACCTCTTGGACGCTGGTGTTGCTGCTCTCTTGAAATAAGATTTCAACCTGAAGTATCCCTGCTTCATCGAATAAAGAGC
Organism: Bacteroidales bacterium; assembly: GCA_012718945.1. GTDB lineage: Bacteria > Bacteroidota > Bacteroidia > Bacteroidales > UBA1402 > UBA8389. The sequence continues at coordinate 32,876 of JAAYBL010000111.1, read as the reverse complement.
CCCTCTTATCCACGTGATAGAGGGGCTTTTTTTTATCCCTTCGAGACCGCCCCCCTTACGGAGTCGGTTTCTTCTTTTCACTCTGAGACCGCTCCCCTGACGGGGTCGGCTTCTTCTGTTTCCTTCGAAGCCGCTCCCCTTATCGGAGTCGGGTATTGCCTCCAGTATCCGTTCCTCAGGGTTGGCGAACGCTTCGACATCGGCGCCAATCGCTCGTCTCAAGTGACTCGCGAGGTTGGCCTTGCCGATCTCAAAGCATTCCCTGCACCCTTCGTCAATGCTACTGGATTCAACACCCAACCCCTTTGACGGTGCACTACCGCAGTGATAACCAACAAGTGCTACCCCACAGGAAAGCGCTAACGAACAAGGAAGCAACGACGCCTACAACTGTTAGTGACAACAAAACGCTGTCTACTAGCAGTAAATGGTCTAGCTTAGAGTCAAAACCATCGTTTGACTAAGCGGGACGACAAGCTAGTCTAATAGCTGACTGGCTGGAGGCATGCTATATTCTGATGCCATTTGCCTGAGCCAGGTGTTTTTCGGAGTTACTAAGTGCTTTCTTTTTGAGTGGTATTTCATTCTCATGCTTGGTCCTCTCTATTTGGGCGGTGTCTTTTGTGACGCTCAATCTTTTGGGTAGAGCCTACTTTGGTGATGCCTTTCGATACATTCTTTTACTGGGTAGCCCCTTGATGATTTTGATGCCAGAGCGCACCGCAGCGGGGTTGCGTATTGGATTCGGCAGCATTGACGAAGGGTGCCAGCGAACCCGACGAGAGCGGCATTGCCGACTTCGTGAAGTCACTTGAGACGAACGATCGGCGCCGCTGTCTAGGGGACGCAAGCCCTGAGGAACGGGTGTCGGAGACAATACCCGACTCCGCCTAAAGGGGAGCGGAATGAAACGTTGAGTGTTACTGCCAGTCGCCGTTGGCTTTGATCAGTTCGATGAGTTTGTCAACAGCATCAGCTTCGGGAATGTTGCGCTCAATGCATTGCTGGCCCTTGTAGAGGGAGACCTTGCCACGCCCAGCACCCACGTAGCCATAATCAGCATCGGCCATCTCACCAGGACCGTTGACGATACAACCCATGATGCCTATCTTCAATCCTTTCAAATGGCCCGTCTGGGCTTTGATACGGGCAATGGTTTGTTGTAGATTGAACAAGGTGCGCCCACAACCAGGGCAAGAGATGTATTCCGTCTTACTGATACGCAGACGGGTAGCCTGCAGTACAGAAAACAGCAAAGCAGCCGCTTCGTCCATGGTGGGCATGTACGCCGCTGTCTGAGGCGCAGACAGCAAAACACCGTCACCAAAACCATCCAACAATAAGGGACCCAGATCGAGGCTGACGCCAATCCGGGCATCGTCGAGCGATAAATAATTGGCCTGCGTGCACAACACCACGGGGTAATGACAGCCAATGTTCATCAACTGGTGAAACGCAGCCCTGGCTGCCTGGAGGGTTGAAACATCCAGTAGGATAACCAAGGGCAATTCCTCATTTTGAGGAAGTAAGCCAAACTGTTGATCAAGGAGGCCATTCCATTTCACGAAAATCATGGAAGCCTTTGTAGCCAGCAACGCCTCCATGTCAGCTAACGGCCCCATGGGGTAGGTGTCTGTTTGGCCATCATAATCGGCCAAGTCAACCAATGAAGGGATACCAGAACCTTGTATGCCCTCATGCCTGATCAAAAAATCTGGCTTACGATCGGCCGACAAAGGTGTCGTCACGCGGAAATGGCTGTCCAGCAAGACAGTTGGTACCTGACCGCCCCCGAAAGGTCCTACAGTTACCGTTTTTCGTCGGTTGTAGCTGAAAGGATCGAAACCGACATGAGGTTTAACTACAACCGAGGATGGAGAGAGGGTGTCTCCCGCCAACGCTGTGCGTTTATTGACCAATTCGACCAGTCGTTTGGCCACGGGTATTTCTGCTTCGGGGTCTTCACTGAGGGAAACCCGAATCGTATCACCGATACCATCGAGCAGTAGCGTGCCGATGCCTATGGTCGATTTTACACGTCCATCTTCCCCATCGCCGGCTTCGGTCACGCCCAGGTGTAAGGGAAATGCCATACCCTCCCGGTTCATGCGATCGACCAACAACCGCACCGTCTGCACCATCACTAAGGTGTTGGACGCTTTGATGGAAATAACAACGTCAGAAAAGCTTTCCTCCACACAAAGGCGCAAGAATTCCAGACAGGACTCCACCATGCCAGCAGGCGTGTCGCCGTAACGGCTCATGATGCGGTCGGACAAGGAACCATGGTTGACGCCGATGCGAAGGGCCGTGCCTTTTTCTTTGCACAAGCGAAGAAAGGGCACAAAGCGATCCCTGATCTTGGTTAATTCACCGGCGTACTCCTCGTCGGAGTATTCAAAGGTGGTAAACGTCTTGACTGGATCGACATAGTTACCCGGGTTGATACGTACTTTTTCTACGTGCAACGCAGCCTCATCAGCAGCCTTGGGGTTGAAATGAATATCAGCAACCAAGGGGACAGTGCAGCCACTATCCAGCAAACCCTGTTTGATGGTAGCCAGGTTGGCGGCCTCACGTTCGCCCTGAGCAGTGAGACGCACCAGATCGGCACCAGCCTCGACAATACGCAGGCATTGAGCCACACTCCCCTCCGTATCCATCGTAGAGGTATTGGTCATGGATTGCAGGCGAACAGGATGACTGCTCCCCATCAACAGGTTGCCAATGCGGACCTCGGAACTAGCTCTTCGGGTAAAACGGAACAAATCAGCACAATACGACATACAATTACAATTAAAAATACACACAACGTTTGTTGGCGAGAAAAAGGGTTTCAGACAGAAACGGAGCACGCTGAGTGCCCCGTTCTTCATCCTCAATTGGTCTTGAAAGGATATGATATCTTTTTCAGTTCCTCATTGGCCTTGACAATCTTCGACTTCAGGCCCTCTTTGTAGGCCTTTAGAGTGGCTTCAATGACAGGATCGCTTTGTGCCAGGATCTGAGTAGCCAGAATCGCCGCGTTGAGGGCTCCATTGACACCCACCGTAGCTACTGGTATACCCGGAGGCATTTGCACGATGGCCAGGAGGGCGTCCATGCCACCCAGGCTGGCATTGATGGGTACACCTATCACAGGCAGCGTGGTGGAGGCTGCAATCACACCAGGCAGGTGGGCAGCCATACCGGCAGCAGCGATAATCACCTTAATACCCCTCTCGGCCGCCCCGTTGGCAAAACGCTCCACTTCTTCCGGGGTACGATGAGCCGACAAAGCGTTGATCTCGAAAGGAATGCTAAACTCGTTGAGCAGGGCGGCCGCTTTGTCCATAACCTCAAGGTCGGACGTGCTGCCCATGATGATGCTGACAACTGGCTTCATATCGTTGTTCAACATCAGTTATTGAATGAATGCCGTGTAAGCGGCAGCATCCATCAGTTCAGCGACTTCTTCTGGCTTGGTCAGGCGTACACGAATCATCCAACCGGCACCGTAAGGATCCTGGTTGATGACTTCTGGCTTATCGGTCACTTCCGCATTGACAGCAATCACCTCACCGGATACAGGCATAAAGACTTCAGAGACAGCTTTCACGGCTTCAACCGTGCCAAAAGCAGCATTCTTTTCAAGAATGGCACCAACAGCTGGCAACTCAGCAAAAATGATGTCACCCAATTCTGTCTGGGCATAATCCGTGATGCCAATTATGGCTTCGTTGCCTTCCAGCTTCAGCCATTCGTGATCTTTTGTGTAATGAAAATTTTCAGGGGTATTCATACTGTTCTATTTTAGGGGATTAATAAGTATAGACTTGTAACCGAAAGGGCTCCCAGCAGAAAACCACTGGCAGCTTGTGCGACGGTATGCGCCTTAAGATAAAGTCGGCTGGAGGCTTGCAGGCCGGCCAGCAAAAAACAAATCGACAGCAACAACGTGGGATTGAGTTGCTGTTGCAGGCACACAATGATGATACCGGCAATTAAACAGCCGAAAGACATGGTGTGCGCACTGATTTTCCACTTCAGGGTAATGAGAAAGGCCAACACGATAGATAAAAGCGAACCCAGGTAAAGTTTAATGATGGCCCAGGGGATGGCCACCTTGAACAATAACACTATGGTACCCAGGTAAGCCAGAAAAATAATGGCGTAAGGCCATACACGCTGGGAACGCACCGACACATCCAGGTCAGCAACCACACCTTGCTGACGCAGCAATAAAATGGCGAGGGCCGGTAAAATACCCGTGGTTAAAAAGACCAGGCCAGCAACGTACAACTTATAGTTCATGGGATACAAGACGTACACCCCTGCCTGAAAAAAGAGAATGGCGCCAATGAATGGCAGAAGCAGTGGGTGTAAAATACCAGAAACCCATTTGAAGAGCGTTGTCATAATGTACGTGTTAAATTTCACGTCGTAGTCTGGCCACCGGTATACCCAGTTGATCCCTGTATTTAGCCACCGTTCGCCTGGCAATCACATACCCCTTCTCCGTCAATATGGCGGATAATTGGTCGTCAGTCAAAGGTTCCTTCTTGTCTTCTCCAGCGATATTCTCTTGAATAATCGTCTTAATCTCCAGTGAGGAAACAGCCTCACCACTATCCGTTTGCATACCTTCGGTGAAAAAATACCGCAAGGGGAACAAACCGAATTCGGTTTGGATGTATTTGCTGTTGCTCACCCTGGATATGGTGGAAATATCGTAGCCGGTTTTTTGGGCGATATCTTTGAGTATCATTGGCTTCAGCAACTTCTCATCGCCATCCAGAAAATAGGCTCGTTGATAATCGATAATAGCCTGCATGGTTCTCATCAAGGTCTCCTGTCGCTGGCGCACGGCTTCGATAAACCACCTGGCCGAGTCCACTTTTTCCTTGGCAAACTGCAAGGCTTCCCTGGCTTCCCTGGTTTGGTTCTTGACGTTGGCTTTATAATCGCTCGCCATGTCAAGGTAGCCTTTGTTCACATGCAGCTGTGGAACGTTACCACTGTTCAAGGTCAGCAACAGGTAGCCGTCGTTGTTCTCGAGCAGGAAGTCGGGCACCACTTGTTCCCGCTTTTCTTCCAGCACAGAGCCGAACAAATGACCAGGTTTTGGGTTGAGCTTGGTGATTTCCAACATCATGGCCTTGAGAGCATCCTCGCCGCAGTTCATCTTTTTCAGAATAACCTCGTACTGTTTTCTGGACACTTCGTTGAATTGTTCTTCCAACAGGGTTATCGTTTGGGCATGCAAGGGGCTGGGTGCCTTACGCCGTAGCTGAAGCAGCAGGCACTCCTTTAAATCGGCTGCTCCCACACCAGGTGGGTCAAACTGCTGAATCAGCCGAATAAGGTCTTTGATGGTCTCCACAGAGACCTCTAAGCCAAGTATGATGGACAAATCGTCGGACAGTGCTTCCGGTGTACGGCGTAAATAGCCGTCATCGTCGATGTTACCAATAATAAAGGTGGCAACCTTCTTGTCATCGTCCGACAATTCCTGTAGGTTTAGTTGATCCAGTAGAAAACTATTGAGGGTCAAATCGTCTGTTACCGGCAGCCAATCTTTCCAGTTTTCAAGAGCCGATTCACCACCCGATTGCCTCATCTTATAATCAGGGATATCATCATCGGCGGCATAATCATCAAACGTGAAGTCATCGTTGTTACCCCCATCGCCGGTATCGTAGAGGGGGTCGTCGTTTTGCTCGGTTACCGCGTTATCGCCCAGTTCCAGGGCAGGATTGGCGTCCACTTCCTGCATGACCCTTTCCGTCATTTCAACAGAAGGGACCTCCAGAAGCTTGATGAGCTGGATTTGCTGCGGCGATAGCTTCTGAAGCAGTTTCTGCTGTTGGAACTGACGTAACATGGTGCTCAGACTGTTTGCGACAAAGATAACAATTTGGGGCCAAATGTACGAAACGACCCTAATACCTGAAACTGCTGCCCCCGAGGAATTCCCTCAATAAAGAGGTTTTGGGAATCTCCGGATCGGAAATCGGCACAAAGAACTCAAGGAAGCGCAGCAAACGGTGAGCTTCCGTGTATTCCGGGCAGCGCTGGGGCACCTGCCTGAGGATGGGTTCAGCGTAGCTTCTGAGTACAGAAAACTCAAACAACAGCGCTGAATTGAACATGGCATCGGCGTTTTCCTGGTAAGGGAATATCCATTTCTCCTCACCGTCCCGCACGCTCTCCCAACGGGAAATGGTGTCCTGAGCCGAATAACCCCTGTAGCGGAAGTCCCTGATGATGCGCCGCAACAATCGGTTGTCGGTAGTGGGTATCCAGTTGTGGTAATCCAGGGAGATGGACGTCAAGGCCGACACATATACCTTAAACAACAGTTCAGGCTTTATCCCCGGCAACAGCGCAGGATTCAAGGCGTGGATACCCTCGAGTATGAGCACGTTGTTGGGATTCAATTTCAAGGTATTGCCCTTGTACTCCTTGCTCCCTGTGGTGAAATTAAACGTGGGTGTTTCCACGGTCTCACCCTTCAGCAGTGCTTTGAGCTGTGAGTTAAACAAGTCGAGATCAAGGGCGTAGAGGGACTCAAAGTCGTATTGGCCGTTTTCATCCAGCGGTGTATCCTCCCTTTCCTTGAAATAATCATCGAGCGACAATGCTACCGGTTTGATACCCAAGACCATCAGCTGAATGCTCAACCGTTTGGCAAACGTTGTTTTTCCAGACGAGGAAGGGCCAGAAATCAGGATAATGCGGGCCGTTTGTTGTTGTTGAATCTGGTCGGCAATCTGGGCAATCTTCTTTTCCTGCAATGACTCGGAAACATTGATCAGATGGGTGGATTCACCACTGAGACACAATTTATTGAGATCACCTACCGTGGTCAACGACATGATGCGGTTCCAGCGGAGAAACTCGTTGAACACGCCCAGCATTTTATGCTGAGGAACAATGTCTTCCAATTTGGTCGGATTCTTGCGATCGGGAATCTGCAACAAGAAACCGTTGAAATAAGGCTTTAAATCAAACAGGGTGACAGCGCCTGTTGACATGGCCAAGGCACCATAATAATAATCAATATGCCAACCCATTTTCCAGTAGTCGCTGTACAAAGCCCCCTTGCTTTCAAGCAGGTCTACGATGTCCTTGCGTCCACGCTCCCTGAACATCTCGATGACAACAGGCGTCTCGTCCCTGTAATAATCAATGTCATTGTCGGCATCGATGAGTTCCTGCATGCGCATCTTGATAGCCTCCAGGTCTTTGGGTTTGAGCGGTCTGCCCAGTTCCAGTTCGCAGAAATAGCCCTTGGACACGGGGTGTTCCAACCGAAACACGCCGTTCGGATACAACTCTGAAATGGCGGCCGACAGCACAAACGTCAAGGTGCGCACATAAGCACGCATGCCCGAACTGCTGTTAAGGTCGATGAATTCAATCTGTTTGGGATTGTATAGCTCGTATTTGAGACTGACTGTCTTGTTGTTGACTCTGGCCGCGATGACACCAGGCAACACCTTTGCCGCCATCTGTTGATAGACTTCGAACGCGCTGGTTCCCATAGGAAAGAGCGCATGTTCACCTGTATTGACGCAAAAAACCCGTATCGTTTTACCCATTCTGCAAATGAAACTTAATTGAGGCTCTAAATTACGAAAAATTATTTACTTTTGCTGGCTGTAGTCACCATGGTTACTGTCGAGATTTCGGCTTCCTGTGCGCATACTTTTTTCACACTTAAAACAATAAAGACCAAACAAATGAAAAAATTGAGTTTCCTTTTTGTCGGCGTCATGCTGGTCCTCAGCGTCAGTTTCGCCGGTTGCAACAAAGTTTCCGAGAAGAACATGAAGACGGCCATCGACAGCCTTAGCTATGCTTATGGTGTTGGTATGGGTTTCAGCATGAACCAAAACCTGCAGGAATTCCCAGCTGAGATCAACATCGACTTATTCCTCGATGTATTTGAAGCTGCCCTTAAGGGTGACACCGGCAAATTGGCCATCTCTCCTGACGAAGCATACGGTATTTTCCAACAATGTCTGATGACAGCTCAAGCTGACGCTGCCAAAACAACCAAGGAAGATGTTGCCAAATTCTTTGAAAAGAACGGCAAAAAGGCTGGTGTTGTTACCACAGCTTCAGGCCTCCAATACGAAGTCATCAAAGAAGGTGAAGGCGCCAAACCTGCCGACACTTCCGTTGTTAGCGTACACTACCATGGTACATTGATGGACGGCAAAGTATTTGACAGCTCTGTTGAACGTGGCAGCCCCGCTCAATTCCCCTTGAACCAAGTCATCAAAGGTTGGACCGAAGGTATCCAACTGATGAGCGTTGGTTCCAAGTATAAATTCTGGATCCCCTCCGACCTGGCCTACGGTGACCAAGGCGGCGGCGGTGTTATCAAACCAGGCGCTATGCTGATTTTCGAAGTTGAACTGTTGGACATCGTCAACCCCGATTCCGCTCAGTAAATCTTCCAACGATAGACAAAGAGGCTGTGCTTTCGAGCGCAGCCTCTTTTTTTTCACTTTTGCTATAAAATGATAGCAAATGACAAAATATTGGCTTACTTTGTACAGTAAATCCCCAGATCGGTTGCCCAATCCCTGTGATTGGCTGTCAATTTGACTATTAACCTCGTTTTTTACCATTATGAACGCACCAGTCATAACTGAAAAAATCGATGCATTGGATCGCCAGATCCTGGACATCATCACCAAAAACGCCCGTGTGCCTTTTAAAGACGTGGCCGCCGTCTGTGGCGTCTCCCGCGCCGCTATTCACCAAAGGGTACAGCGCCTTATCGACCTGGGGGTCATTACCGGCTCAGGCTATACCATCAATCCCAAAACACTGGGTTACCAAACCTGCACCTATATCGGAGTGAAACTGGAAAGAGGCTCCATGTATAAGGACGTTGTGCCATATCTGGAACAAATACCTGAAATCATTGAATGCCACTTCTGCACAGGCCCCTACACCATTTTGGTGAAACTGTACTGCCGCGACAACGAACACTTGATGGAACTACTCAACCGTCAGATTCAGGAAATCAAAGGCGTCACCGCCACCGAAACCCTGATCTCGCTGGAAGAAAGCATCGTCCGACACATTCCTATTGTCAAGTAGTTACAATAACCGTAACAATCGATGGATGTGTTCGATGTGTGATGGCTGCACGCCGCTATCCACAGCGTAATCAGGCCATTTCGCCACTACATCAACGACCTGCTGCACTAGCAGGTCGGCCTTTTTAATGCCCATCTGTTTGGCAACGGCAAGCAAATCAGCTCGAGTGAATGCGTCGCGTTTGTTGTTGGCCGAAAGCTGGTGTTGACTAGTCCAACGCCCCGAAGATGAATACGTGAAACACAGGTCATATGCCGGTGCCAACCGCCATTCACCCCCCTGCTCCAGTATAAAAGCGTGATTTTTAGTATGGTCATCGTGGTTTCTGGCGATAATATTGAATACCATACGCCGATACATCTGTTCCATATCAGCATAGGGAAGCCCCAGCCGTCTCATCACCTGGAACGCTTGTTCGTAAGAATGCCTGTCATCCCTGTCGTAATGAGCCATGGCACACAGCGTTTGAGTATGCAACCTATCTCCCGTATCCGTGCGATCGAAACGCTTGGTTAAAAAATGCGCGAAATCACCCTCCTCGTACAAGCGGCTTTCACTCATCTTGATGCCACAATCAAGGGCCATCTTATAGTAAGCGTATTCAATACGGCCTATTCCCTTGGGATTGTCAGTCACCCGCCCTCCTTCAAGGCCGTCAAATTTAAGCAACCAATAACTGAAACCTACCGGAGCCTGTACCTGACCGGAACGCACCTCCGACATGTCTTGATTGATGGCAATGATAGCTTTGGGTTTGGCCCCTCCAGCAGACGTACCCACCTTAAGTATATCCAGAAGAGCCCTTTCCGAAGCATTGTCCAATGATGATGAAAATGACAAGCGTTTGCTCAGGACATCCTTGGCCAGTGCTGTCAAATGTCCAATTTCTACGATGGAAGAAGCATCCAACCCATCGGCATGATCCGAAGGTTCAAAGCTCAACGCCCCCATGCCCCTGTTTCCAATATAACACAATCGATCCACCGGTGTTGATTGGTGACCGGTCAGCCCTTTGGAAGCAAACCATTCGTCGATGAGTTGATTACCATAATCATCGGGCAAGGAATCGGCCAACAAACCAGGCAGACCCTTGAAGGTATTTCCTCTAAGTTGTGGGTAATAGTATAGGCGCTCACCCCGCTTAATGTCATTAAGAGGCATAATCAAAGGGGCTATATCCCAATTCAAGGCATCAAATTCAGGGAAAAACTCAAACACCGCACAGTCGCGGTCGTTATCCCATAACAAGAGCCCCACTTGTTGCCCCCATAAAGACACAATCAAAGGGATGTTGGTCATCTGTTGCGCTGTTTTTTCCGTTGTTGGTTATACACACTAAGTGGGCTGGTTGGTTGTTCGGGTAGGAGAGTCTCCACGTTTTCAAGCAGTTTCAAGACCCTCAAAAGAGCCAACAACGTAGCCACTGAGGTATTCTTCCCCGATTCTATTTGACTGACAGTAAAGACGCTGACACCAGCCCTTTCAGCCAACTCGCCTTGCGTCAACCGCCTACTTGAGCGAATCGTTTTCAACCGTTTTCCCATTTCTGCCGCTATGGCTACATCACTCAACGCATACCAATCCATCATTGTCTCATTTTTGGGTGAATGAACGCTTGCCTAATGGCAATACAAAGATACTAAAAGCAAGCACATAACAATAGATATATCTAATATAAGTGGCAATAATCAGCCATTCTATTAGATATATCTATTATAAATACAACCAGTGGAATTGACTAGTGGAGATAGGCCTCTACAAACTGCTCGTCTTCCTTCAGTTTAGCCACCAGCGCTTCGACATCGGGGAATTGTTCCTCCTGTCTGAAGCGCTTCATGAAACGTAGCGTCAGGGTTTTGCCGTAAAGGTTGCCGCTGAAATGTAATAGGTGTACCTCAATCACAACGGGAGAGTCTGTGTGCAGGGTGGGACGACGGCCAATGCTGAGCATGCCCTTGTAGGACGCGCCTTCGAAGTCTACCCAGACCGCATAAATACCGATGGCTGGCACCAGTTTATTGGGGAAAGAAGGCTCTATATTGGCCGTAGGATAACCCAACGTGTTGCCAATACGATGACCGCCCACGACTGTTCCGCTCAAACTGTAGGGACGTCCCAGCGCCAACGTGGCGGCTTCCATTTCACCAGCCAGAATAAGACGACGAATCAGCGAAGAACTGATCGTGGTCGTTGATGGGTGGGACAAGAACGGCTGGGCATGTGGGCCCGCAAGTGTCAGGGCTTTTTTGTCCATAACCTGACTCAAATAATACGGACTGGCCTGCACCACTTCCATGCCCATGGTTTCACCATAAGCCTTGTATGCGGCGTAATCGTCGGCCCTGTTGTTGCCAAAGCGATGGTCGAACCCAATCACCAGCGTTTTCACGTTCCATTCGTCTTTGAGAACCGTTTGCATGAACTGCTTGGCCGACATCCCTGCTAAGGCTGTGTCGAAATCCAGCACGTCCAGGTAATCCACCCCGGTGGTTTGCAACAAGGCTGCCCGCTCGTCCTGATCGGTCAGTAGCTGGGGGTAAAAATCGGCCCTCAACACCGTGCGTGGGTGTGGCCAGAAACTAAGCACAAGTGAAGGCAACCCATGTTCGGCAGCCAGCCGCTTGGTTTCCTCTATCAGGAATCGGTGCCCTTGATGTACTCCGTCGAAAAAGCCCATGGTTGCCACGCAGGCTTGAGGCCTGAGCAGCTGGGTGGTAAAATCCTCAAAGGGCTGTGGTGTGTAGGTGCGTATGCCCAGCTCGGCCGCCGAAGCGCAATTGGCCGGCCCATCGTCGATAAACAAGGTCTCTTCCGGCTTCAGTCCAGCATCGTTCAATACATATTCATAAATCGCCTTGCCAGGCTTTGACAGCCCAACCTCGTACGACAAATACAGTTTCTCAAAGCATTCATGTAAGGGATAACCGGCGTCCTCAAACGCTTGCAGCCTGCGGATGTGAATGGGGCTGGTGTTGCTCAGTAAAAACACCCGGTACGTTTTGGCCAGCTCATGCACCATGTGCAACTTTTTGGCCGGTATCTGCATCAGAAAGGCACCCCAGGCCTCATCGATCTGCGTGTCGGTCAGATCGGCACTGAACAAGCGCCTCAACTCATCCCTGAATGTCTCTACGCTGATGTCGCCGTTTTCCAATTGTCCGAAAGGACCGATGTGGCCGTAAGGGGTCACGTAATCGGCCACCTGGGGCACCCCGAGCGCAGCAAAGGCGTCGAGACAGGCTTGCTGGTTGAGGTCAATCAGCACGCCGCCAAAGTCGAAAATAATGTTTTTGATGCCGTTCAGTCGTATCATGGGCTGTTGTCGGTTCGTGTAAAGGCCCTTGAGTTCGTGTAAGGGCACTCAAAGATACGAAGTTTTGCGGGGTCAGGCTTGGCCGTCTGCGGAAAAAAGCGTAATATTGCACCCGCTTTCAGACCGGCGTATGGTACGCTGCTTGCAGAACACCCATTGCCCACGACTGAAAAGGGCCTATAGCTCAGTTGGTTAGTAGCACCTGACTCATAATCAGGGGGTCACAGGTTCAAGCCCTGTTGGGCCCACCCCCAAAACGTTCGACTTTCATCGAACGTTTTTTTATTTGAATAATCATCATTGCTAATCAGTTATTCATCAATAACCATTTCCAGGCCGGCACCGTATATATTTGCTTTCCCTCCCGGCGAATGATACCCTCTTCATCTTTTGTGACAATAAAGAGTTGATCGCAGCCGGTAGCACGAGAAGCTTCCAGAATACCTGAAACCTCTCTTTCACGCGTGCTCTCGTCAGACATATCCCAAGTGGCCTGTATCAGTTGAATGACACGTTCATTACGCTGAATTACGAAATCACATTCGCCGGCATCTTGATAGTAAGTGATACTATCTGAGGGTTGTTTTATTCGATTCAATTGCATAAAAACGGTATTCTCCAGTTTTTTCCCATTATCATTACTCTGCGGCATAAGCACAGCTCCTCTCAGACCGTTGTCAATGCAGTAATACTTATCGAGAGAATGCTGTTGCTTTATCAATGAACGATTATACTTCGGAATTCTACTAAACAGAAAAATATCACACACGTAATTTGCCCATAGGTATAAATCATCCTTGCCCACCTTTAAACCCTGAGATTTAATATCCTTGTAAATGGCATTTATGGATGTTGGCTTGGTCAGATTTGCCAAAATACGTTTTACAAAATACCTGACCACGCTTGTATTTGATATGTTATAATGCTCTGCCAAATCTTTCAAGAGCATTGTGTCGAAATAGCCATGCAACAGCTTTAATTGCTCCGATATAGACGCTGTCAACACGACTTCCGGAAACGCACTTCCCTCATTATATAATTCAAAGGCCCTTCTCAACCTTGCTTTATCTTGTTCAAGATAGCTATTTGTTGTGACATTTTTAAAACGACAATACTCGTTGAATGAAAGTGGATATGTTTCGTATTCGAGCGGGTAACCCCTCAATGCCGAACTCAATGCTGATGAAAGCATTGTTGCATTGCTGCCACACACAAAGATGTTTTTGCAATATGATTTATAAACACGCAATACAAAGTATTCCCAATCCTTAATAAGCTGAATCTCATCAAAAAAGAGATAAACATCTTTGATGGGAATATCTGGAAACATTTCCATATAGGAAACGATAACCATATCCAGTTCTTCAGTTGTCATATTCTTCAACCGCTCGTCGTCAAAACCCAGCCAAAGGATATTATCTCTAAGCACACCACCTTCGACCAGTGTGTTTATTGCAATTTCCATCAAGGTTGATTTGCCACAACGACGCACACCAGGGATGGTGATTATTTTTTTGCGATCTATCGGCAGTTTTATATCGCGCTCAATTACATTGAACGGAATTTCGCTCTGTTTAAGCGCGATAAGCGATTTAATAACATCTTTCATCATGCTATTTCCTGTATTTTAGGACAAATATATATATTATTTCCTAAATTATAGGAAGCTTGCGTTTCAGACATGTACCATAGCCGCCTTACTTCTCCTCAACAGCGGCCCAACGCTGCAGGGCTGCTCCCATCACCAACGTTCCCAAACGGCTGTCGTACCCCATGACGGGGGCCACAAGCACCGTGGATTCTGCCTTTTTATCCCTCGGCAACACCAAAGTTGTATCTGTACCTAATACGGCATTCACGGCAGCATCTTCCAAAGGCAGCCCTTCCAAACGTTTATCGGTCGATACGATGACCTTGCCGCTCATATCCAGGAAGTGCAAGTACAATAAGTCTGAACCTTTGATGACATCAACCAGCATCAGCTCAACCTGCTCCTTATTGCCGCGCATCCATTCGGCCCTGATGCTCCACACCATAGGCTTGGCCAACAGTTTCAACGCAGCGTCCTGATTGGTCTGCAGTTGTTCGTTAGCGGCCTTAATGAGGCGCTTTTGCTCCACAGAGCTTTCTATGTCTTTCCACAACCAAACGATACCAGCTAAGAGAATGCCGGCGATGATGGCTGTTGCAATAGGGTGTTTACGGACAAAGCGTGAAAAGGCTGAAGGGCCTTTGTCAGCAGGTTGCTCGTTGTTGGTTTGAGGTTTTTCCGATTGTGGTGATTCAGACGGTTGCTGGCCTTCCCGTGGGGAAGCATCTTGATGAACATCTTGCGTTGTCATGGCTGCAAACAGGGTTTGTTTGGAGCAAATGTATATAAAAAAAAGAAGGTTATCTCACGATAACCAATCTTCCTTTACCTTAAATCTAATACCATGAAAAACACAGTACAAAGATACGGGCTGGATTATTAACCAGCAAGCCTTTTTGCAAAAAAGTATGTTCTTTAACATGTTTTTTCACCTCTTGACGGATTTTGAGTATTGAGCCAACGTTGGATTGATCTAAGAACACCACATCAAGCTTTCTTGTAGTCTTTCCCCCACACGCCTTCGTTTTTCCCTACGCTTTTGTCAACCATGTCCCTACATGCCTTTTAGGGTTTCAGGGCATCCATTGGTAGAACCCCCTATAAGGTCCCCAGAGCCCTTTTGGTATGTTTACAGTGTGATTGGAAGACATCACAACCAAGCTTCCAGCCACCTGTGTTATGAAAACGAAACGCCACTCCTACCTCCTGAGCTTGTTGCTCCTTCTCATTGCCACCAGCGCATTGGGTCAGGGCCAGGTATTCATTATGGGGCAAATGGCATCCTTCGCTTCCAGTACACGGTTTACAGAGGCCATGAAAATAAAAACGGATAACCCCGCATCGTACATCAGCATGAAAACAAAGGCAAACAATAGCCTTGTTAAAACGACCTTATACACCAACTCTTCTAGAATAATACTTTCTTCTATTGCTTTGAACAAGGGTTCACGTACAATTACAGCAGCTTTGACATCGGGTTCCTTACCAGATGAAACGACATTAAAATTAAATATTGGAGAGCCTAGTAGTAATTTCAAAGGGTATCCGGGAGCTATTACTTCCTCTGTGGTACTTGGTAACGCAGATGTAGCCGTTATTCGTGAAATTACAACCTGTACCAGTGGTAAAAAGCCTGAAGATGGCTATGGATTGGAGTATGCATGTGAGATGCCAGCCAAACGACAGGCATACAAATCATTGCAAGGTAAAAGCATCACCGTCACTTTCACTGTAAGCTCAAACCCGGAAAGCTATTAATCATTATTGGATAAAGAAACTCCACAGCTTACCATCCATACCATAATAGGTATATTTGATGATAAGTTGTGGCCCCTTTGTGCATTCTTTTAAATATTGTCTATATTTGCCTTTAACTAACTTAGGGTTGAAGGCAAAAAAGCAATGAACTACCAACGACTGCTATCGCACTTTCTGTTTATAATCCAACTTTCAGCATTTGCTGTGACAGCAAATGCACAAACGGTATATGCATACAACTCCTTTAAAATTAGAGTTTCTGAAGCAAGTGTAATAAAGATTACCCCTTCCACTCCTATTACAGTATATATGAATGCCACCGTTGCAGGTGGAGACCTGTCCAATTCACCAAATAGTGATTCTTACCTAAAATTAACATCTATTGTCGATCAAGGCGGAAAAAGAAAGGTTGAAGCTGCAATTACCACTGGCAAAGCCCCCGATGGTACCTTGCTAAAATTATATGCTTCACCATGCACAACAGGCTCGGGCACATTTGGCAGTGTTGACCCTGAAATCACCTTACAACCTAACGTAAATAAACGCATTATTTATAACATAAGAAGTTGTTATACTGGTAATGGACCTACTGATGGTTATAACCTAACCTATACCTGGATGCTTGATCCGAACAACCTATCCAAGCTAAAAGCATTTACAACAAACGCAGCATTTGTCACATTCACAATTTCCAGCCATTGGTAATCATCGAAACACCTGTAATTGGCTGTTTTATAGCGCAATGGCCCATCCGCACTTCCCAAGTATCCTTTAACAACTATTAATTGGCTCATACCATCATTGGCTATGAAAAGCCAAATTGTATCCTTTTTGTATCCCCTATTTCTGGAATGTGTATCGTTTTGTTTCCTTTATTTGTAGTAAACACTGTTATTTTTTGCTCTATCTTTGTCTCAAGTTTGTTCAAACACATTAATTACACCAAGTATGAAAAAAAATTTTAGTATCGGATGCGCCCTTCTGATGATTGGGCTATTCTTGCCTTCATTAGTATTTGCCCAAGATGGATTAAGCACCACTCAACAAGTCAACATGACAGTAGGCGGCACGTCTTTGATTGGTATAACAGGTGGGACTGTTGACCTTTCTTTAACTGCTGGCGCAACACAGGCTGGTCAGTCACTTTTGAAAAACTCTTCAAATGATCTTACCAGATTAAGAATCTCTTCTTATGTTACCGGGACAGGAAAAAACAAAATTACCGCAAAAGCTACCACAGGATCATTATTCAGCACATACACAAAATTATACTTGCGGTTAAAAGAACCAACAAGCCTTGGAGCATTCATTAATTATGAAGGTGCAGGTGGCGATTTGAAAAATCAAGGCGATCAAGAAGCAAACGAGTTCGGGCTCGTATTTCCTGTAGATGATGCACTTATAACAGATCACGAAACAAGTCAAAACCCCGAGTTGTTACTAGTGGACAACATAGGTTTTTGCTGGTCAGGAACAGGCTCAACTGATGGATACGTAGTCGAATACACTTATGGATCAATAGAAGGAGGAACTCCCAAGAGTTCAAATGTAACAATTACATATACCATTGCACCTGATATCTAAACGATTCCTGTCGGTATCATCTTTCAGGTGTAGTTCCATTTTCATTCATACGGAACATGGTTAATCGTTTAAACATACTAATACTGGTTGGCCTATTGTTGGCAACTGCCCTCTCAACCAAGGCGCAGGACACCAATGTAGCAACACAGCCCGTAAAACTTCAAGTGGCCGGATCCGCCTTAGTTGCGGTATTCGGCCCACCTGTTGTGCTTCAATTAGCTGGGGCTAAAGAGGCGGGGGATTCAATCAGTACAGCGGCAGAAAACGACCTAACCAGACTTCGTATATCGTCTTTAGTACAAGACAACGAATTGCGAAGTATTACCGCCAGGCTTTCTGAAGAGCTAGTTGGGACTCAACTTTTAGTCGACCTTAAGAATCCTAATGCCAACTTCAAGTATCCTTTAGCAAAAGGCGAACTGAAGGGACCTCAAGTCCTTTCAAACGAGTCTGATGCCGTATTGGTAGAAGGCATTGGCACATGCTGGTCAGGGAGAGGAGAAGATGATGGCTATGTTATTAAGTACGTATACAAGGCCATTCAAGGTGCGCCCATTCTGAAGGGCTCCGATGTCACCATAACCTATACTATTACGCTTGTTCCTTCAGATGCTCGAGAATAGGATTATAAACTGGCCCAACCATGCATTTTTACAAACTGAGCGGAGCGCTAATTCTTCTTTTGTTGTACACCATATCCGTGTACAGTCAACAAAACGAAGCCGTCACAGAGTTATCGCTGGGTGTCTCTGAAGTTTCCTTGGTCAAAGCCACATCGGGGGTTGTTACTTTGCAGCTAAAGCAGAGAGAGGCGGGCTTATCTCTGGAAACGTCAACCTCAGACTCAACCGCCAGATTGCTAATATCATCTGTCGTCTCTGAACAACCAAGGACGCTTAGTGCTAGAATAAGTGATGGCATTGTGCCGCCCGGAACCCAAATTCAATTAGAAGCACTGCCTCCAAATGTGAATTTTGTTGGAAATGCAGGTGTTTATTCCAATCCAATTATTCTTGATAACGTAGATAAGCCCTTTGTTACAGAAATAACAACCTGTTATTCTGGTACAGATCTTTCTGATGGATATTCCCTAAAATTTACATTTTCATTGAATGCTGACCGTTCAACATATGGTTCAATTAGGGCTTCTACTAATACATCTGTCTCTGTGACAATAACCCTTACAGAAGCTATATAGAGAAAAAATCAAGGAAATAACCCCCCATTTACTGTTCGAATTAATTCTGTTCAAATATTTTTAGGTATTATATAGGATATTATCAAAATTATCAGATACATTTGCGTATTAGTAGTTGTTTAGGCCGTTCTCAAATCAAAGCAGACTTGACATGACAAAACACAAATGTATTCTTTTCACTTTATTGATGATCTTTTTTACTTCTTCAGTATCTATGGCTTCCGTGGAGGTTATAGGTAGTTTGAAGCAAGTATTCACATCAAATCCAGGAGATGTTGTAAAAGGTCAAATTGCCATTCAAAATAGCGAAGAAACAGATCAAGAGGTTAGAATATATCAGACAGATATGCTTTACAACCATCTAGATCAGACGTTTTACGACGAAGTGGGATCTAATAAAAGAACGAATGGTAACTGGTTACAATACAGCCCCAAAACCGTCGTGCTTAAAGGCAAAGAAACCAGGAATATTGATTTTGAGATTGCACTTCCTGCATCAGATACCATCAAGGGTACATATTGGAGCATTATCATGATAGAGGGTGTTACTCCAATTGATACATCAAGAGCAGGAGAGTTAAATATTCGAACTGTAACTCGTTATGCTGTACAGCTTGTAAATGAGGTGGAAAATCAAGGAACTGGTTTTTTACGCTTTATGGAGCCAACATTAACAAGAGAAGAAGAAAACTTGTATTTGGCAATTGATCTAGTCAATGAAGGGGATCACTATATTGGTCCGGAAATATCGATGGAGCTATATGACGAAGAGGGCACATTAGTAAAAACGCTGTCTGCGCCAAAAAGAGGAATTTACCCAGGCACCTCAACACGGTTTAAACTCGATTTGGCAGGGATACCCTCCAAGAAGACATATACTGCCATGATTGTTGCTGCTGGTCAAGCCGATGATGTCTTCGGATTGGAATACACCCTCTACTTCTAACCAAACAAAATGAGCGTGTAAATAACGAATGTGACTAACCTCTCCAAACTTATTTTTACGTTCATTGTAGTACTATCTCCTTTTACAATAAAGGCGGCAGACATTCAATTCTCTATTCTCAATACCGCAAAGAGAGAGTTTGAACCAGGGGCCACAATAAACTTAATATCCAAATTTGTCAACCATACGTCTGAGGATGCATTGGTTGAGGTGAAAATACTGGACCCATTAGCTCTGGTAAGGCCAATTGTAAACTATTCGTCATTAGCTATTCCAAAAAACACTTCCTCAAATAGAGTTTTAGGCATTCTGGTCCCTTCAAACTGTGATGCAGGGAATTACTCCATTGAGATTGAGGCTATCGACAAGCACACTCAACAATCCATTGGAAAAATTAAAATCGAGTTCGTTGTAAAGACTCGATACGAAATCGAACTAATAAAACTAAACGCTCCAGCATTTCTTTATGCTGGTGATACTGTATCCTTTCGTTCTATTGTTCAGAATCGGTCCAACACTACTGTTAAGGTAAAAACGACAACCGTAGAAGGGGCTCGTTCAAAAACAGAAATTGTAACTATACCAAAAGACTCTAGCCTTCAACTCAATTACTTTACTACAATATCAAAAAAAAGTACTACATATTCAAAGGAGTTTTTATTCACTACTGCTCAAATTGTCGATCAAGAAGGATCTGACAAACACGTGAGCTATGAATTCGATGTCTTTCCGAATAAGCAAGTCAAATTTGATAGATACAATCGATTCCCCATAAAAATAGGCAGCATGGCGTATGTAACCAATCGCTGGGGAGATTGGAGGGCTGTAACCATGTTTGATGTATACGGTTCCGGGAATCTTGGAAAGAATAAAGATAAGACACTAAGCTTTAATTTGAGAGGACCTGATCGCAGAGGAAATCCGCTTTTAGGATTGGAGGACTCTTATAACCTTAAATTCAAGTCTAAACATTTTGACCTTTCTTTGGGTGACGACAATTACTCTCTTACCCAATTGACAGAGTCTTCTAGAAATGGCAGGGGTGTAAAAGCGGCAGTAACCTTAAACAAACTCACAATTGGAGGCTTCTACAATGCTCCCAGATATTACCCGCTAATAAAAAATACTACATCATTTTATTCTGTCTATGATTTTAACACCAATAATTATATAAAGTTAGGGGCTCTGTTTAAGAAGGATACAACAAGCATTAATACTGAAGTTTATACAATATCCGCAAACAATAAGCCATTTTCATGGTTGAGAACAGACATAGAAGTTGCTTTGGGAAGAAATGCATTAGGTATTGGTAAGTCATATAATGGAACCTTCTCAATCAATAAGAAAGGGTTTGCTACCTACGGTAATTATGTATTTGCAGATCCAAATTTTCCAGGATATCTCTCAAACAGCACCAGGATCGACCTTGGAACATCGTTAAACATCAAACGGATTTCTTTCAACTGTGCCTATAGTGTGAACAAAACCAATATTGCTCTGGATACCTTGTTTTCGAATATGCCATATACCAAAAATATAAACATTACTACTGGATACAGACTATTTAATACAAGCATACTATCCATTGGAGGTTATATGATAGAGGCCTTAGACAGGTCACCTATTCCATTATTCAATTACACAAAATATAGTGGTCGACTCTCTCTACAATCTTCAATCAAATTATTCAGCATGAGCTTACAAGGGGACTACAACAAGTTATTTAATTGGATGAATGAATTAAACCGTTATTCAAACACATATGCGGGTTCATTAAATCTTGGATATCACCCAGGCTCAATTTTTACAGGCAATGCATATATCACATATCAAGGTGGCGAACAAGGCATTACTGGATATGACCTATTCTATTACGGAAGCTCATTTGAAGCAAACTTAAACGAAAAGTTCTTGATTCGAGCACAATATAACAGCAATTTTGAGTGGCAATACTATACTTCAGAAAGAAGTTTGTTGAGTTTAACATTAAGGGCTCAATTGAATGCAAACCATCAAATAGATCTGCTGACAAACTATAATCTAAAGAAAAATTCACTAAACACAAAAGAACTAAATGTACAATTACGCTACATTTATACTCTTAATGTTCCTATATCGAAACGAAAAGACGCAGGAAGCTTGACAGGTAAGATAAATAATCATGGTATTGATAAAGTTAGTGGCATTCGATTAAAAATTGACGGAAATGTGGCGATTACTGATAAAGAGGGAAACTTTAGGTTTCCGGGATTGCCAGTCGGAACCCATTTGTTAACTATAGACGCTTCGAGCTTAGGCATTAACACCATTACTGAAATACCAGGGCCATATACAATCGAAATCAAGCCTGCAACAACAAGTCACTTCGAATTCGCTATGACAAAAGCGGCTCAGATAAATGGCAAGTTGGTGATAGAAGAAGACAGCAGAGCCAATGAAAAGGGTTATATCCCTATAAAAGAAGAAATTGAAAGGCTTGTTATAGAGGCCTCAAACAATAATGAAGTATATCGGGTATATACAGATAGATACAGCTGTTTTTCGTTTAGTGATTTACGCCCTGGCGATTGGGTTGTGAAGATATATACGAACGCCTTACCTCGTGGCTATAAAATTGAATCTACCAGGTTTTCTTTTACACTTAAGCCGGGAGAAAACCATTCCATAGAAGTAAATGTAAAAAAGGTTGCACGACAGGTTCGATTCCAAACAATAAACAAAGACAAACAAAAATGAAACTAAAAAAACTATTGCTTGTTGCTTCGTTCATCGTTTCAGCAAGCGGCCTTTTTGGTCAGCTATCCATATCATTAAACCCGGAAACGATCTCTCCCAATTTCATTACAATTACGGCCGTCAATGCTGGCGAATTACCTTCAAACCCGATGGTTAATAACACAAGCCAGTCGATAGTATACAAATTTAAAAAGTATTATGGATGGCAGGGCTCTGATCAAGGAACCATCCAAGTTCTCTCATGGTGGTTGCCAGGTGGCATCTCGATAAAAGTTAAAGCGGATAATAACTCTGGGACGGGACAGGTTAACGGGATTGCTGCCCCTACAGTTACGATAAACAATCAATGGAAAACTTTTATTTCTGCTATTAAAACAGAATCACAAGTTTCAAGGGTCATTACACTTTCAGTTGAGGTTGCCGACTTTTCTCAATTACGTCTTGGCACTTACGATGTTTCAGTAGTATACCGATTGAATAATCATTAGAATAAAACATTTCTGTTTCTTTTTTGTATCCCACAATTGCTTTTATTGGTTTAAGAATACGTTCCTATTCGTCTGTACTAAGGGCAATAAATGCTATCTTTGTCTTATAAAAGTAGGACTAAAATAGTATTACTGACTACTATTTATGAAATCATCCGCGACTTTAACAAAATGCTGGCTAGGGCAATGCCCATTGTGTCTGGGCTTTATCAAAAAAGACGTAGTTGATATGGTTATCGCCCTACTTCTACTGTTCATCCCATTCACAATTACCGCACAGGATAACGTTACAAAACTACCTGTGGCATTATCTATACCTGCAAAAGCCAACATCAGTTTAGCAGGATCAGATCTCAAACTTACGCTTGTTGCTAAAGATAATGAACAAAAACAAGTACTGACTCCAAACTCATCTGGAACTCTGTGGATTAATTATTCATCTGTTGTGGAAACAAACAGCACAAACTCAATTTTTGTTAGTCTGTTTTCAAATAGTCTTCCTGCAGAGATATCGATAAAACTGACCATTGGTGAAGATGCCGGGTTGGGTACTGGACAGACAGGACTTCCAACAAATCCCATTACATTAACAACATTCCCTCAACCAATTATCACAAATATTGGAAGTTGCTATACAGGAAAGGGGGAAGGCAAAGGCCATAAATTGACCTATTCATGGGTGTTAGCACCCAATTATGATCCAGATTTGCTTCAACTTGAGGCACTTCAAATAGAAGCTGACGTCATCTACACTATCGTAA
The DNA here is from genome assembly GCA_012718945.1 of Bacteroidales bacterium. GTDB lineage: Bacteria > Bacteroidota > Bacteroidia > Bacteroidales > UBA1402 > UBA8389. The sequence goes on along the minus strand of JAAYBL010000111.1, from coordinate 9,402 downwards.
AGAACTAGAAGCCCTCAATTCATGGCAGGACAAAAAGAGACACCTCGGCAGCGCATGATCAGTATGATGTATTTGGTACTGACGGCTATGCTGGCCTTGAACGTGTCGAAAGATGTGTTGACGGGGTTTCAGGTGGTGAACGACAGCGTTGTGTTGACCAACCAAAATTTTACCGGACGTCGGGAGGGCGCCTACGCCAACCTGGAGAAAGAGTACATGCTCAATGAGATAGAGGTGGGGCCATTCTGGGATAAAGCCAAGGAGGCCATGCGGATGTCGGCCAGCATGGTGAGTTACATCGAAAACTTAAGGGACGAGCTGATTGCCACCACAGAAGGCATACCCATTGACTCAGCCAGGGTCAGGGGGTTCGATGAATTGAAGAAAAAAGACAACTATACCACCCCCACCCGCTTTTTAATAGGTGTACCCGAGGACGGATCGAATGGCAGGGCCAGGGCCCTCAAGAACCGCATCATTGCCTACAAGGACAGCATGCTGCGACTAATTGGACCCAAGTACAGGGATAAAATCAACATAGGGCTGGAAACCGAGGGCGATTACCGCAACGCAGGAGGTCAGAAGTTGAACTGGGAACTGCACCACTTTTACGACATTCCCCTGGCAGCTGACATTCCCATTCTTAACAAGTTCATTTCGGAGGTAAACAACGCGGAGCTGGAGGTTGTAAACGGCTTGTTGCGGGAAAGCATTGAAGAAGATTTCAAGTACGACCGCATCGAGGCCAAGGTCTTACCAACAACAGACTACTTGTTTGTGGGCGATGAATACGAGGCTGAGGTCATCGTGGCCGCCTACGACACCAGCCACAGCCCCAGTCCCAGCGTTTTTGTGCTGCACAACGCCGATTCACTACCCAAAACAAAGCGGGAAGAAGCCACCCGTATTGCCAGAGAGGGCGGACGCCTGATGGTGCGGTTTCCTGTGAGCGGCCTGGGCCAACACAAATACGCCGGCTTTGTAAGCGTGCCCACCAATTCAGGCCGCGAACGTACCTACCACTTCAGTACCGACTATTTTGTGGCACAACCATCGGTAACCGTTTCGCCCGTCAACATGAACGTGTTGTACGTAGGAGTGGAAAACCCTTTGTCCATTTCCGTATCCGGTGTGCCGGCTGAAAACATCTTCCCTGTCATTTCCAGGGGTACGCTCAAACAGACCCAGACCAAAGGAAACTGGATAGCCATCGTCCCGGGCGACGTGCGTGAAGTAAGCGTTGCAGTGAGTGCCAAGGTCAACGGAGGGATGAAGCCTATGGGCGTTCAACAGTTCAGGGTTAAGCCTTTGCCCGACCCTGATCCTTACATCGCTAACAAAAAAGATGGTTTTGTAGACAGGGAAAGCATTATAAGTGCAGGAAAAATTGTTACTTTGATGCCCAAAGACTTTGAGTTCAATTTTACATTCAAGGTACAATCGTTTAAGATGAGTATGCAACGAGGCTTTGAAATGTATCATTACGACTCAGACAGCGAAAACCTGACCCCGGAGATGCTCCGTGAAATACAGCGCACCAACCGTGGTCAAATACTTGTTTTTGAGGAGATTGTCGTAAAAGGTCCGGATGGAGCCAACCGAACGATAGAGCCGCTGGTGCTCGTCATTCGGTAAACGATTCATAAAACAGTCATACGACGCAAGTAGTATACTAACCGATAAGGATGAACAAACTAGAGCAACTCGTACAAGGCAAGGTTTTTAAGAAGTTCCTGACCCGTCTATACGGTATCGGAGCTTCTATTGTCGTTGTAGGAGCCTTGTTCAAAATTGAGCACTGGCCCGGGGCTAGTATCATGTTGTCGACCGGTTTGTTCACCGAGGCCATCATTTTCTTCTTCTTCGCTTTCGATGCCCAACCAGAAGAACCCGAACACCATGCTGAAGGGGCCGGTCAAGGAGCCGCCCACGGACAAGGTGGAGGCGGAGGCTACGGAGGAGGCGGCAACGGAGGAGGCGGCTACGGAGGAGGCGGTGGCAGTTATGGTGCCATCATCCCTCAGGAAGGCGCAGCAGGCGTCCCTGCCGGAGGCCCTCCAGGACTGTATTTCAGCGGCGGCGAACCCGTAAGTGGCTTTGGGTACGGACAAGGAGGCATGCTGCCATCGGGAGCTATGCCTCAAGGATCAGGCAGTACCATGGCGCTGGCCCACCTGGACGACCTCTTGATGCAAGCCGATATTTCCCCCGACCTGCTCAGCGAGTTTGGCCGGGGCCTTCATAAACTGGGCGAATCCTTGTCAAACATGGAAGCCGTAGGTAATGTGAGCGAAGCCTCGCAAAGCTACGTCGAAACCATACGAGCAGCCGACGAATCGCTGGGTAGGTTGTCGAAGACTTATGAGGAAGTGATTACCAAGGTGACAGAAAGAACCCTCTTCAAATATACGGGTGTAGCCAAGTCACTGTCTATCATTGAAAAGGAAGCATCGGCCTACAGAGACGAGATGGGCCATCTGACCAAAATGCTGGCCAACCTCAACACCGTGTATGCTCAGCAACGCCGCGAAGAGAACGATTACCTGCGGGAGCTGGTGGTCGCTTCACTGGAATCCAAGAAGTACAGGCAACAGGTAGCCGAATTAAACGAACACCTGGCCGCACTCAACAAACATTACGCTGGCGTGGCCAAAGAGCTTAAGGTAAAACGGTCGTAATTGATTCCCAAACGTCTTCAATACTTCTTTATTTAGCAAATAATACGCACAACTACCGTATATTTTAATGAAAAGGTGTATATTTACGCCATAATAAGTCTTGAAAAGGGGAGTATTCAACCATCTAAAAACCTTGAAAAGGTGCATATCGTCCTGTTATGAAGCGAAAAATCTATCAAAAATTGCTCGAATGGAAGCAAGAACGCAAGGGTGATGTTGCTCTCTTGATAGAGGTAGCCAGACGTATTGGAAAAAGCTATATCATTGAGACTTTTGCCCAAAAGGAGTATGATTCCCATATTGTTATCGACTTTAGTAAAGTGAATCCTCAAGTGATGGAGTTCTTCAATCTCTATTTGGATGACCTTGATACCCTGTTCTTGAATCTTGAGCTCTATTTCAAACAAAAACTCACGCCGCGGAAATCCCATGGCGAGGAAGCGCATTCACTGATTGTCTTTGATGAAGTACAGTTTTGCCCTAGAGCCCGTGCAAGCATCAAACACCTGGTGGCCGATCATCGATATGATTACATTGAAACCGGTTCGCTTATCTCCATCAGGAAGAATGTGAAGGGCATTCTGTTACCATCAGAAGAACACGCTATTGAGATGTTTCCCATGGACTTTGAAGAATTCCTTTGGGCAATGGGTGACAAGATGATGATGCCCTATATCAACAGTCAATTTGAAAAACGTCAGCCGATGGGCACCTTCCACAGGAGGGCAATGGATTATTTCCGGCAATACCTCATTGTGGGAGGCATGCCGCAAGCCGTAGCAACGTATAGTGAAACCCGAAATTTTGATAAAGTGGACGAAGTGAAGCGTGACATTCTAGCCCTTTATCGTAATGATATTCGTCACTATGCCGACAACCAAGAAACCAAGGTGACAGCCATTTTTGAAGAAATTCCCGGCCAACTACAGAAACATGAAAAGAAGTTCCGTCTCTCGGCTCTGCAGGACGAAGCACGAATGCGAGACTATTCACAGGCGTTTTTTTGGCTGAGTGATGCAAAAATCATCAATTGTTGCTATAATGCAACCGAGCCGAGCATCGGGTTAAAACTCAACGAAGAGAGAACCACTCTAAAATGCTATATGGGTGACACTGGACTGCTCATCAGTCATTCGTTTGACGAACGAGGTCTCATGAACAGCGATCTTTATCGGAAGTTAATGTTCGGCAAATTAGAAGTGAACGAAGGTATGCTGGTAGAAAATAGTGTAGCCCAAATGCTCCGCGCTTCCGGTCATAAACTTTATTTCTATAGTAACAGTTCCAGAACCAAAACCGAAGACCGCATGGAAATTGACTTTCTGATTGCAAAGTCCATCACGACCAGCCGTCACAACATTTCTCCCATTGAAGTAAAATCGGGCAGCAACTATAGCCTTACCTCACTTAAAAAATGCTTGGCCAAATACGCCAACCATCTTTCCACACCTTATGTGATACATGACAAAGACCTAAAAGTAGACGAGGGTGTCGTTTATTTGCCCATTTACATGACACCACTGCTTTAACACCCCTTAACTCACAAACAGATTCTTACCCGCAAATTCGGGTTCTGACGTGGCGTTGACATCCAGTTTGCGCAAACCTGCGTCGTCTCCTGGAGTGGGTATGTGCGTAAGATGAACTTCACAATCCCTGAGCAGCGTCAGCTTTTCCATGGCCATCTTGGCGGCAGGATTAGACAAGGCGCTGATGCTCAATGCGATCAACGTTTCATCCAGGTCGAGGCTCACCATCTTGCTGTTCAGAATATCTTTCTTTAGGAAGGTTACCGAGTCGATGATGCTTTCAGGAATCAACTGAAGGGCATCCGGCAGGCCAGCCAGGTATTTGGTAGCGTTGAGGATCATGCTTGACGCAGCGTGCATCAAGGCAGAATTCTTGCCGACAACGAGCGTGCCGTCGTGCAGTTGAATGGAAGCACCACAGTACACACCAGCGTTGCCTTTGCCCGTTGCCTCAGCTTCCTTGGCGGCAGCCCTGGCAGGGAGTACGACTGCCCTATCTTCCACTTTGGCACCCACCTTATTCATAATACGGGCAGCCCGCTTTAGGGTTTCCTTGTCCACATAACCAGAGGCATAGTCAACGGCAGCCCTGAAATACCGACGGATAATTTCCTGGCGAGAGGCCTCAGAAATAATGGCGTCGTTCACGATACCGGCACTGATCCTGTTCACACCCATATCCGTAGGAGAATGGTACATGGATTCGCCGCCGGTGATTTTTTCCAGCACCCGTTTGAGCAGGTTGAAAGCCTCAATGTCACGATTGTAATTCACCACCTTCTGATGATAGTATTTCAGGTGATGCTCATCAATCATGACCTTGTCTTTGAGGTCAACCGTGGCTGCTTCGTAGGCTATATTGGCCATGTGATCAACAGGAAGGTCCCAGATGGGGAAGGTTTCGAACTTGGCGTAACCAGCCTTAATACCGCTTTTATATTCGTGGTAAAGGTTGTTGAGGCAAGTAGCCAGCTTACCGCTGCCAGGGCCGGGACCGGTAACGACCACGATGGGTTTGGTGGTCTTGATGTGTTCGTTGACACCATACCCCTGGTCGCTAACAATGGTTTCAACATCGGTGGGATAACCACTGATGGGGTAATGGGTGTAGACTTTGATGCCCCGTTGTTCCAGGCGGCTCTTGAAGGCTTTGGCCGCAGCCTGGTTTTCATAGCGGGTTATAACGATGGCGGTGATATTGATGCCCCATTCCCTGAAATCGTCGATGGTCTTAAGGGCGTCGTTGTCGTAGGAAATGCCAAAATCGGCCCTGATCTTCTTGCGTTCAATAGCGCCGGCATGTATACACAGGATCACGTCAATTTTATCCTTGAGCAGCTGCAACAGACGCATTTTGACATTGGGATCAAAGCCCGGGAGCACCCTGGCAGCGTGATAATCGAAGAGAATCTTGCCGCCAAACTCCAGGTAAAGTTTGTCGTTGAAGCGGTTTACGCGCTCGAGGATGGCTGCAGTTTGTTCCTGCAGGTATTTTTCGTTGTCAAATCCAATGCGGTTGGGGGCTTCCATATGTGTTGAGTCTTCAGTAAGCGAAATTCGATGCAATAGTAATCATTTTATTTGGTTTGTCGCACCATCCAAGCAGTCGAAAACCCAACGGATTTCCGACTCAAAATTGGGGGTGAACAAATTGTCACCCAGGCTAGAAAGGATGGCTTCCCTTGTCCAAAAACGCCCTTCGCTGATCTCTTCAGGATCGGGATTTGGCATTTGGTCCGTACAAAGGTAATACGTGTGAACAAGCTCGTACTCTACCGGTGAACGGAAGGGATATGAAAATAAAAAACAGGGTTGGATGTTGGTCAAACCAAGTTCCTCCTCAGCTTCTCTGAGTAGAGCCGTTTCTATGCTTTCACCTTCGTCCACATGACCGCCCACGGAAGTATCCCACTTGCCAGGTTGGATATCTTTTGTTTCGGCTCGTTTTTGGAGGTAAAGTAGACCCTGCTGGTTGAAAACGTGCAGGTGTACCACGGGATGCAGCAGGAAACTGCCTGAATGACAGGTCTCTCTGGTGGCTCTTCCGATGATGTGGCCTTTTTCGTCCACCAACGGCAGGTACGTACTCATTGAGGGTTTTTACTTCGCCTGCAAAGGTAGGGCTTTCTTTGTGTTTGTCGCTGCGTTTTTGCAACTTTTCTACTTCAATACGTCGTGGATTCTTTTATCTTTGTGAAAGGACAGCACCCAACTTAGACAGCATCAACAACCATGGAAACAACCAACGCAGTGGAATCGGCATCACAGAATGCCTCAAGCCAAACAGCCTCAACAGAGCGTAAACCACTGGGCCTTTGCCTAAGCGGTGGTGGAGCTTTGGGTTTTGCCCACATCGGGGTATTGCAAGCCCTGCAGGAACTGAACATAGTGCCCGAAGTTATCGCCGGGTCCAGCATGGGCGCTATTGTTGGCACGCTGTACGCAGCCGGTATACAACCGGAAGAAATGCTGCAAATCATCAAAGCCGACAAATTATATTTGGTTTCCAAACTGATGCGTTTCAAACCCTCGTTCTGGAAATCGGGGTTTTCAACTCACGGCACTGTCAGGGCGTTGATCAAGGAAGTCATTCCTCACAACAGTTTTGAAGGGTTACCAAAAAAAATGATGATTTGCGTGGTCAACCTCAATACCATGCAATGGGAAATCAAGGAGAAGGGAAAAAACCTTTGTTCCTGGGTGTCGGCTTCAGCCAGCATTCCCGGCGTTTTCGAGGCCTATGAGCGTAATGGGGTGTTTTACCTGGATGGCGGGGTCTTGAACAATCTACCGGCTCAACCCCTCAAGCCTCTTTGCAGGGCCATCATCGGGGTTGATGTACTTCCCTTCAACGCTCCTACCTCCATGAAACGCCCCGTGGACGCCATCACATCGACCATCAGAGGGGTGCAGCACGTACTTTCGCAGGAAGGGCGCAGCCTTTGCGATATACTCATCGAACCACCGGTGGTTGGCAAGTATCATGAATTTCGGTTCGACGCCTACGAACAGATCTACAAAATCGGCTACAAGGAAGCCCAATCCTATTTTAAAGCCGTTTTACCACAGTTACGATCTATATTAGTGGATTAATCTATCCAGTTGACCAACGTAATAAAAGGGGATGTTATACAGCGTAAACGACTTACCACCAACCGTTTGAACCTGGTCGATGGAAAAGGGCTGAGACCATACACGAATGGCTATAGATTGGTTTGAATGTTCCATAAAAACATGCAGCGATTTCAATTTCGCGTTATGGCCAGATTTAACCTCAATGGGCAGTAGTTTATGACCTTGTTGCCACAAGAAGTCCACTTCTGCCTCCGACCCTTTCTTGTTCCGCACCCAGAATACACGTTGCGCAGAAACCCGATTATCCAGGGCCAGCAACTCCTGGCCTACCATTTGCTCAGCAATTCTTCCTCTCCATGCATCCAAAATGTCTGTTGAGCCAAACACTTCCCGTTGAATGGCCGCTGCATAGTTAACCAAACCACAATCAAGCCACAGTAACTTTGGTGCGCGTTTCATATCCTTCATGAAAGGGACAAGCACATCGGAAGTTGGGTAGCAGAGCTCTAAAAGGAATGTTTTCTCAAGCGTTCTAAAGGCCTCACCCATCTCCCTTGACCGATATGGGGAACCTGCAAAACCTGACAAGGTGATGCGTTCAGCTGTATGCTTCCAACCCTCCTGGAGCACAAAACGTATCTGATTTCTGATTTGTTCGTTGCGGGCATATTTCTCAACATCATCTCTGTAACTAGTCAGAAGACTTTCATAGATATAGTTCAATGCCACAAAATCTTTATTAGCCGCATAATGGGCAACCACTTCCGGCATTCCTCCAATGAGCGTAAAGGTGTTGAACAAGCGCATCGCTTTATCGTGAAGTGCTTCAGGCAATAGCTGTTGAGTCAACGCTTTCTCTAACGATGATTCTCCTATAGCCCTTAGAAACTCATTAAATGTACACGGGCGCAAGGGGAGATATTCAACCCGCCCAACAGGAAAAGAAATATCTTTGCTCAGCATTGACTCCAATAAAGACCCTGCTGCCACAACAAACAAGGTTGGGATATTGGATTCGTAAAAATACCTCAATTTAGCGATGGCTACTTTTGATTGCTGTATCTCGTCAATAAACAGCAGGGTCCTACCTCCCTTTTTTTCCAAGTTACAGTACAAATGGATGTCTGCTATAACATCATCAATGGGTTTCTCATTTTCAAACAGTGCAATAGCGCTGGGATTCCTTTCAAGGTTCAAATACAAGTAGTTTTCAAACTCTTTTGAAAAGGAATCAACCAATGTCGTCTTCCCCACTTGCCTGGCTCCCCTAATAATCAGCGGCTTTCGCCGCTCTTGATTGGCCCAGCGCCTTAATGCCAAAAGGGCATTCCGTTCAAACATACTCAGTGTGTTTATGGATTTAATAGGCCAAAGATATGGGTTTTGTTACAAAGTAGGGTATATTTTTCCAATTTTATGTACCAAAGCAGGGGTGTAATTGTGGTTTTCTGTCACAGAGGGGGGGGGGGGTAACTTTGGTCGTGTTGCCTAATTCCTCCTTTTTTCAGTGATGCCAACCCTGCGAGTTGGCATCACTTTACCGGACCAAGGTCGCTCCCATCAGCCCGATAATCACCTCGTTGGCTGTGGTTCTCAAGGTGAGGGAGCGCAAGGGTTTGGCAGGATCGAGCACCATGTCCAGGAGGGTAGCCATACCGCCATCCACGGTGATGGGGTCGTTGGACATCTTTAAGCCTAATTCAGCCATGGGATACCGCATCATGTCGCCGGTTTTGAGACGGATGCGCCACGGCTTGGGTTGGCCCATCGTGAACGCAAAGTCATCCACAAAGAGGTCCTGATCCAGGGGCAACAAATTGTCGGGCAAGATCAATTCCAGCGTTTCCGTACTGCCATCGGCATAGGTTACTTCCAGGCTACCGTTGAGAACATGGGCCTGCATGTGGTAAGTGGAGGCTGCCACCAGCAGATACAGTCTGGAGGCCTTGCCGCTCAAGGGCAGGGTGACCGTATCGGGATAATTGTCCCACAGGGTGGTCAGGATGGCATTGGGTGACAGACTATCGCCAGGGGTATTGAAGGGTATGCCCTGCGGGAAAGTGATACGCCCCTCTGTTCCGGCTTTTGCTCTCAAACCTTGGTCATCGATGTTGGACAGG
>JAAYBL010000110.1 GCA_012718945.1 Bacteroidales bacterium | reverse complement strand
GTGCCAATCCTGAGAAAATCAAGGAAACACTGGCTCAGATGAACTTCCTGGTGGAAGATTGGGGTGGCAAATACCAATCGCAGGATATTTCTGCCAAACAAGGGTTGCACGTCAACGAATTGTTGGAAAAAGTCTTGTTGGAAGCTGATTTGCTTGAACTCAAGGCCAATCCAAACAGGAAAGCTGTTGGTAATGTGATTGAATCTTCTTTGGACAAGGGCCGTGGTTATGTGGCCACCGTGTTGGTCCAGAACGGTACCCTGAAAATGGGAGACATCGTGATTGCCGGTACGAATTTTGGGCGTATCAAAGCTATGTTCAATGAACGTGGTCAACGCATCGAACAAGCTGGTCCATCCGAACCTGTACTTATTCTCGGTTTGAACGGAGCACCCCAGGCCGGTGATAATTTCCATGTGCTGGATACTGAACAAGAAGCCCGTGAAATTGCCAACAAACGCGAACAATTGCAGCGTGAACAAGGCTTGAGAACCAATAAGATTCTGACCCTGGCTGAAATTGGCCGACGCATCGCCGTAGGTAACTTCAAGGAATTGAACATCATTGTCAAGGGTGACGTGGATGGATCGGTGGAAGCCCTTTCAGACTCGTTGATCAAACTGACGACAGAACAAATACAGGTAAATGTGATTCACAAAGCTGTCGGTGCTATTTCCGAATCGGATGTCACCCTGGCTTCTGCCTCTGATGCCATCATCGTAGGTTTCCAGGTTCGTCCTTCTCAATCAGCGCGTAAGCTGGCTGAAAAAGATGGCGTTGACATGCGGATGTATTCGGTCATTTACGATGCCATCGAAGAAATCACGTCAGCCATGGAAGGTATGTTGTCTCCCGAAATCAAGGAAGAGATCACCTCGACCATTGAGATTCGCGAGGTCTTCCGCATCACCAAGGTGGGCACCGTCGCTGGTTGTATGGTCAAGGAAGGCAAGATCAAACGCGGAAACAAGCTCAGGCTTATCCGTGACGGCATTGTGATTTATACCGGTGAAATGGGCGCTTTGAAGCGTTTCAAAGAGGATGTCAAGGAAGTCAATTTCGGCTATGAATGCGGATTGAGCTTCGCCAACTACCAAGACTTGAAAGTTGGAGACCTTGTGGAATCCTTCGAGGAAGTTGAAGTGCGCAAGACGCTGTAAGGAACGTCTTTAGGTAAAGGCGGTCCCAAAAAACGCAAATGTATGGGATGGCTGGATGTCGTATTAGGTTTACTGTTGGCCCTGAATATACTCAGTGGCTTCAGGCAAGGTTTTTTTGAGGAGGTTGCCGGCTTTGCCGGTTTGATCGCCGGCCTTTTTGTGGCCTTGGCCGTTAATGACCAAGTGGCCTGCCTGATGGCAACACGCTTTGGAGCCGGACCTGCCTGGTCGTACATACTGGGATTCCTCTTGCCCTTTACCGCTACTATACTGGTCTTCCTTTGGGGAGCCAAGCTGTTTACTCATTTTTTCAAGACGCTGTCACTGGGCTGGCTTAACCGCTTGGCCGGTGCGGCGTTCAGTTTTTTAAAGGGGCTTTTGATCTTGAGCATCGTGCTCAATCTCTACGAGCGCGTAGATGATGACAAAAGCTTGCTGGGCGCTCAGATAGCCCGATCAAAATTGTACCAGCCAGTCAGGCGGGTGGCTCCAGGGCTTTTCCCCGCCTTTAAGGCCATCACCCATCGAGATGAGGCAGAAACGCCTGTTTCGACAAAAACCGTTGTATAATGGCAGACAAGTCAAATACCCTTCTGGATGATGTAACCTCCAGGGATTATCAATACGGATTCGTTTCGGAAATTGATTCTGAAACCATACCCGTGGGACTCAATGAAGCGGTTATTCGCCTCATTTCCTCCAAAAAAAACGAACCCGAATGGCTATTGGACTTCAGACTCAAGGCCTATCGGCATTGGCTGACCCTGCCCATGCCTGACTGGGCTCACCTGAATATTCCACCCATTGACTACCAGCAAATAGCCTATTATTCAGCCCCTAAAGTGAAGAAGGGGCCTAAAAGCCTTGACGAAGTTGATCCGGAGTTGCTGAAAACCTTTGACAAGTTAGGCATCCCGCTGGAAGAACAAAAACACTTGACAGGAATAGCTGTGGACGCCGTCATGGACAGTGTTTCGGTTAAAACCACCTTCAAGGATAATCTCTCAGAGCTGGGTATCATTTTTTGTTCGTTCAGTGAAGCAGTTCAACAATACCCAGACCTTGTCAAGCAATACCTTGGCTCCGTAGTGGGTTACAGAGACAATTTCTTTGCCGCCCTCAATTGCGCCGTGTTCAGCGATGGATCGTTCGCCTACATACCCAAAGGGGTCCGTTGCCCCATGGAACTATCCACTTATTTCAGGATCAACGCAGCCAACACAGGACAGTTTGAGCGCACCTTGATAGTAGCCGACGACAACAGTTACGTCAGCTATTTGGAAGGTTGTACCGCCCCGATGCGCGACGAAAATCAATTACACGCCGCCATTGTCGAGATCATCGCCATGGAAAAAGCCGAAGTCAAGTACTCAACCGTACAAAACTGGTATCCTGGTGATAAAAACGGAGTGGGTGGCATTTATAACTTTGTCACAAAGCGTGGGTTGTGCAAAGGCAATGGGTCCAAGATTTCCTGGACGCAGGTGGAAACAGGCTCGGCCATCACCTGGAAATACCCCAGCTGCATCCTGGCTGGTGATGATTCGGTGGGTGAGTTTTATTCCGTTGCGGTGACCAACCACTATCAACAAGCCGATACAGGTACGAAGATGATCCACTTGGGCAAGAATACCAAGAGCCGGATCGTTTCCAAAGGCATCTCGGCTGGCAAAAGTCAAAACAGCTACCGTGGATTGGTCAAGGTGGTGCAGAGGGCTGAAAACGCCAGAAACTTTTCCCAGTGTGACAGCTTGCTTTTGAGCGATGAATGTGGGGCCCATACGTTCCCATACATAGACATCAACAACGATACGGCTGTGGTCGAACACGAAGCCACGACCTCAAAAATCAATGAAGATCAACTCTTTTACTGCAACCAGCGAGGCATCTCTACCGAAGACGCGGTGGCGTTGATTGTCAATGGGTATGCCAGGGAAGTCATAAACAAACTGCCCATGGAGTTTGCCGTTGAGGCCCAAAAACTCCTGCAAATCACATTGGAAGGGAGCGTGGGCTGATGGAAGGATTGAGCCAAACCTTGTTGACTGTGGGTGGGTACCCTTTGAGCCTGCTGGAACTGCTGGGAGTTATCAGCGGATTACTGGCGGTCTTTTTGGCATCCAACGCGTTGTCGATCAATTTTTTGGTTGGCATGTTCAACAGTTTGTGCTATTTCCTGCTTTTCTTTCAATACCGGCTTTATTCAGTCATGCTTTTGCAGGTGGTCTATTTCACTTTCAGCGTGTACGGTTTTTACCACTGGCGTCACCCCAAGCAAGGGGAGTCCGGGCCCGACAAAGAACAACGCATACGTTTGCTTGGCAACAGGCAGCGTCTTATGTACGCTGGCCTTATCGCCCTGGCCGGTCTGGTGTGGGCTTGGTTGGTCATCCATTTCCAATCTCGTTTCCCTGCCTGGGTGGATCCACCGGCCTATCCGTGGTTGGACGCCTTCCTGGCTATGGCCAGCGTGTTCGGCCAGTGGCTTTTGTCCAAAAAATACTGGGAAAACTGGGTGGTATGGCTGTTTGTGGATGTGACCTCTACCGTGTTATACGCTTCCATGGGCATGGTGTTCACTGCCATCATGTATGGCGTGTTCAGTCTGATTGCCCTTAAGGCGTTGATTGGCTGGATGCTCACCTACAAAGGTTATGAGAAGGACACCCCCGTAGTAAACGTTGTTCAGTAATCAGAAAACGCATATGAAAGAAGACATAGAAGAACCGATTAAAAAAAGCCCGCTGCTCATCGCCAGCCTCCTGTTGTTGGAGGTACTGTTGATTGTCACCGGTGTACTGTTGGTCAGTTGGTACATGGACAACCTGGAACAGGGTATCGAACAAGCCAGCCTAAACCGCGTCCTGATTAGTGGTGTGGCAGTGTTGGTACTCATTATCCTATTGACGGTCATCCTGATCAACCTGCTTGGAAAGCAACGCAAAGCATCCAAATCGGGACGTCGGAGCACATCAACCGGGCGGAGTACCGCAATCAAACGGGCAACATCGACCAAAAAACCGGTCAGCCGTGCCTCAAGCCGTGGCAAGGCGACCTCGAAACGAACCACAAAATAATAATCAAACAGCGTATGTTACTTGAAATAAAAAACCTGCATGCCTCAATCGAAGGCAAAGAAATACTGAGAGGCGTCAACCTGACTGTCAACGAAGGAGAAATCCACGCCATCATGGGCCCCAACGGCTCTGGTAAAAGTACCCTTTCTGCCGTCCTGGCTGGTCATCCCTCCTTTGAGGTGACCGAGGGTGAAGTCTGGTTCAAGGGTAAAAACCTATTGGAACTCTCCCCCGAAGATCGCTCCAGGGAAGGCCTTTTCCTTAGTTTTCAGTACCCCGTAGAAATCCCCGGTGTCAGCATGACCAATTTCTTACGTACGGCCCTCAACGAACACCATAAATACAGGGGAGAGGAGCCCCCTACGGCAGCCGAATTCCTGAAAATCATGCGTGAAAAGCGAGCCGTCGTTGAGTTGGAAAGCAAACTGGCCAACCGATCGGTCAACGAAGGTTTTTCCGGCGGCGAGAAGAAGCGGAACGAAATCTTCCAGATGGCCATGCTTGAACCCAGTCTGGCCATCCTGGATGAAACCGACAGTGGCCTTGATATTGATGCTTTGCGCATCGTGGCTCAGGGTGTCAACAAATTTAAATCGCCCGACAACGCAACCATCCTCATTACACACTATCAACGACTGTTGGAATACATTGTTCCCGATTTGGTTCATGTATTGTACCAAGGTCGCATTGTGCGTTCGGCCGGTAAAGAATTGGCGATGGAATTGGAGAGCAAAGGGTATGATTGGATTAAACAAGAAACGGCTGAATGATGTCAACAGAAAAAGCATATATAGACTTGTTCAAAACCCATGAGGCCCTCATCAAGCGCACGTGCGGGCCGGTGATGAACACACCAAGGGCAGTCGCCATGGACGCTTTCACCTCGCTGGGATTTCCCACCAGTCGACAGGAAGCCTACAGGGACTGCGACCTCGGCCCTGCACTGGAAAGGGATTATGGCATGAACCTCCAACGCCTGTCCATTCCCGTC
>JAAYBL010000109.1 GCA_012718945.1 Bacteroidales bacterium | reverse complement strand
GAGCGCTTAACGTTGTCGTTGGACAAGGGCATGACTGTTATCACCGGGGAGACGGGTGCCGGAAAATCAATTCTCCTGGGAGCCTTGTCCCTGATTTTGGGTCAAAGAGCCGATGTCAAAGCCATTCAGGAAGGCCAATCCCGTTGCCTTGTCGAAGCTGAATTTGATATCAGCAGCCGTGACTTGTCCGATTTCTTTGAACAACACGATTTGGAGTACAGCCCTGACAGTTGCCTGGTGCGTCGGGAAATCTATGCCAACGGCAAAAGCAGGGCCTTCGTAAACGATTCTCCTGTTTCTCTGGGATTGCTTAAAGACCTGACACTTCAGTTGATTGACATCCATTCCCAACATCAGAATCTACTCATAGGCACCAATAAATTTCAACTTGAAATCCTGGATGCATTGGTGGCCGACCCGTCATTGGCGGAAGCCCATCTCGCTGCTTTCCATCACCTCAGAGCTCTGGAGGCTGAATTGACAGCCTTGAACGAAGCGCTGGCCAAATCAAAAGCAGAAGAAGACTATTTGCGTTTTCAGGTAGATCAGCTCAACGCTGCTAACCTGTCTACGGGTGAGATTGAGGCGTTGGAAGCCGAATGGGCCTTGCTGAGCCATGCTGAAGAAATACAACAAGGTCTGGGACGGTTGTTTTCACTGCTTGACAACGATGAAGGAGGGCTGGTCTCTCAGTTACATCAGGCTCATGTCCAGGCTGACTCACTAAAGCGGCACTATCCCCGTATGGCCGACTACGAAGAACGGTTGAATACTGCCTACATTGATTTAAAAGACATGACGGCCGACCTCGATGTGCTGTTGAACGATGTGGAAGTCAACCCGGCCAGGCTTGAACAAATAGGGGATAGGATTAACCTGCTGTATGATTTGCAGAAGAAACACAGGGTTAATCACCCGGATGAACTGATTCCACTGAGGGATGAGTTGACGGCAACGCTCGATGCCATTGAACACGCCGATGATAAACGTGCTCAAATTGAGAAGGCCCGCTCTGTAGCTGAAAAGGAGGCTATTCGCACTGCGGCAACACTCACTGAAGCCAGACAACAGGTTTCCAAACCGTTGATTCAACGATTGACAAGTATGCTTAAACAATTGGGCATACCCAATGCCCGGTTTGACGTGGCTTTCATACCCCAGCCTTTGGGACCGACCGGCATGGATCTTATCCGTTTTTTATTTTCAGCCAATAAAAACGTGACCCTGCAACCCCTGGAGGATATTGCTTCCGGCGGGGAAATGTCGCGCATCATGTTGTGCCTCAAATCCATCATGGCCGAACACCTACAACTGTCAACCTTGGTCTTTGACGAGATTGACACCGGTGTGTCTGGGGAGATAGCCTACCGCATGGGAGAAATCATGCGGGATATTGCCGCCAACAGGCAAGTTCTCTGCATTACTCATTTACCCCAAATAGCAGCGTTGGGACGTAACCATTTCAAGGTACGTAAAACAGAAACCAAAGCTGCCAATCAGACCACGGTCACTTTGCTCACACAGGAAGAACGGTTGATGGAAATCGCCCAATTGCTGAGCGGAGCCAATGTGACCGAGGCTGCTATTTTAAACGCCAGGCATTTGCTGGCAGAAAACAACACCTAACACGTTAACATGAACACCTTCTACAACAAACGCCAGGCAGCACCAAAAACCAGCCAGGATTTCATTTTCGGAACCAGGGCAGTCATTGAAGCCGTTTTGGCAGGCAAGGATATCGACAAGATTTTGATTCGCAAGAACCTTGAATCTTCTTTGTCGGCCGAACTTTACGAGGCCCTTAAAGGGCAGCGCATTCCCGTTCAACGGGTTCCCGTTGAGAAACTGAACCGTGTCACCACCAAGAATCACCAAGGAGTGGTGGCCTTTTTGTCCCCAATTACCTATCAACGCCTGGAAGACCTGATTCCTTCCATCTACGAAGCCGGCGAAACCCCTTTCTTTGTGTTGCTCGATGGTATTACGGACGTGCGTAACCTGGGAGCCATTGCCAGAACCTGTGATGCCACAGGGGTGCATGCCCTGGTGGTTCCAGCCACTCATACGGCAGCCATCAATGCCGATGCAGTCAAAACCTCTGCCGGTGCCTTGAATACGTTGCCTGTCTGCAGGGAAAATACATTGAGGGAAGCCATGATGTTGCTGAAACACTCTGGGGTAAAACTGATAGCTGCCAGTGAAAAAGGCGCATTGGATTACACCAAGGCCGATTATTCCGGACCTATCGCCCTGGTTATGGGTGCCGAAGATACCGGTGTCGCACCTGAGCACCTGAAGCTGTGCGATCAGTTGGTTAGCCTGCCCATGTTGGGACGCATAGCCTCCCTCAACGTATCAGTCGCTGCCGGTGTTCTTTTGTACGAATCCATCAAACAACGTACGCATGGGGCATCTCTTGATTGATGTACTGAGAAACACCTTGATGATTACCAGTTTTGTGGTGGTCATCATGTTGTTTATCGAATTGTTGAACGTGTTTACCAAGGGGTCCTGGATGCATTGGCTCCTGCACCGTAAACCGTTACAAGTACTGATAGCTACGCTGCTAGGTTTAATCCCTGGTTGCTTTGGCGGTTTTGCCGTTGTCAGTCTTTGGACGCATGGTACCATCAGTTTTGGAGCCTTGGTTGCTGCCATGCTCAGCGGTGTCGGCGACGAAGCCTTTGTGATGCTGGTCAGGATGCCAGGAAAAGCCCTTTTCCTGTTTGCTGTACTTTTTGTGCTGGCCCTGGTGGTCGGTGTAACCATCGATGCCTTGAAAATCAAGGTGAAACGTCCTGTTGACATGAATCATCACCTTGCCGTTCACGAGCACGAGGCGCTAAGCCTGAAAGGCGCCCTGAAAGAGTGGCGCTCCAATTTCAAGCCTGTGAGCTTTACCAGGGTGTTGCTGATTACAGGCTTGTCGCTCATCTTGCTGGCCATGGCAACCGGTTACTTCGAACACGATCATCACGACGAAGCTCTCTCGGCCACCGCCGTCATACCTTTTGATGAAGCCTGGTTCAATAACCTCTTTATTATCATGGGGTTGTTTGTGCTGGTCACGTTCTTTATCGTCAACGACCATTTTCTGGAGGAACACTTATGGCGGCATATCATCAAGCAACACGTGCCCAAAATTGCCTTGTGGACCTTTGGTGCCCTTTTGCTCATCCATTTTGTCATGCATTCGGTCGATATGCAAGCCTGGGTCAGGGAAAACGCCTTCTGGATGTTGCTGTTGGCGGTGTTGATTGGGTTGATTCCCGAATCGGGGCCACACTTGGTGTTCATTACCTTGTTTCTCACTGGTGGCATACCGTTCAGCATTCTCCTGGCCAATTCCATCACTCAGGATGGACACGCCTCCCTGCCTTTGCTTGCTGAATCTAAGCGCGGCTTCATAACCACCAAGGCTATCAACCTCGCGGTTGGCCTTCTGGTCGGAGGCGCCGGTTTGCTACTAGGCTTCTGACGGCGTGCCCACCTCACATCAACCGATGTCAAATAGTCAACGTATTCCAATGAAAACCATTATCAACACCCCACATGCCCCTGCTGCCATCGGGCCCTACAGTCAAGCCGTCAAGCAGGGCAATCAATTGTTCGTGTCCGGTCAATTACCCATCAATCCAGCCAGCGGACAGATAGAAGCTGCTGACATTCAGGGTCAAACCAAACAGGTGTTCAGCAATCTGAAAGCCATCATAGAGGCGGCAGGGTTCACGATGGGGGATGTGGTCAAGACCACTGTCCTGTTGGCCGATATGGGTTTGTTTGCCGGCATGAACGACGTGTACGCCACTCAATTCGATGGCGATTACCCAGCCAGGGCTGCGTTTGCCGTCAAGGAGCTGCCCAAGCAGGCCTTGGTCGAAATTGAGGCGATAGCCATCAAGGGCTGATTTGTATCAGTCTGAATAACAGTACTGAAAGAAGGACGTCGGCTTTTATCTAGCCTCCAGCAAAACAACGTTTTCCACGTGTTGCGTGTGGGGAAAGAGGTCGACAGGCTGAACACAGACCACTCGATACGCTTCATCCAACAGCGCCAGGTCCCTGGCTTGAGTAGCCGGGTTGCAACTCACGTACACGATGCGTTTGGGGGCGGCCATCAAGATGGTTTTTACCACATCTTCGTGCATGCCAGCCCTGGGTGGATCGGTTACGATCACATCGGGACGGCCGTGGGTTTCCACAAAGGCGGGTGTCAACACATCTTTCATGTCACCGGCAAAAAAGCGGGTGTTGTCCAGGTTATTGAGGGCTGCGTTGACCAAAGCATCATCAATAGCTTCCTGCACATATTCCACACCAATCACCAGCTTGCAGGATTTTGCGAGAAACTGAGCGATGGTACCGGTGCCTGTGTATAAGTCGTAAACCAGCTCAGTACCGGTCAGGCCGGCTAGTTTTCTGGCTACCTGGTACAACACGTAGGCTTGTTCGGAATTCGTCTGGTAAAAGGACTTGGGACCTACCTTGAAGGACAAATCCTCCATGCTTTCCATCATGTGGTCCTTGCCATTGAACAGTTCAACCGTTTGGTCGCCTAAGCTGTCGTTGCACTTTTCATTGATCACATACATCAATGAAGTGATGCTGGGAAAGGTGTCACTCAGGTGTTGAAGCAATGCTTCACGTTCTTGCTTCAAATCCTTATAAAACACAACGATAACCATAAGCTCTCCTGTTGTGGATGAACGAATGATCAGGTTACGCATCAGTCCATCCTGTTGCCTGAGGTTGAAGAATGGGTAATCGTGTGCTTCGCAAAACGATTTGACGGTACGTCGTATTTCATTGGAAGGTTCGGCCTGGAGCCAACAGGTGTCAATGTCAAGCACCTTGTCGAACATACCCGGAATGTGGAATCCCAGCGCGTTGCGATCGGTGATGGTTTCGCCTGAATTCATTTCCTCCTTGCTCATCCATCTGGCATTGGAAAAAGTGAATTCCAACTTGTTACGGTAGTGGCGGGTAGCGTTGGATCCCAGGATGGGGTAGGTGCCCTCCACCGTATCGTTCGTGTCCATCAGGTTATTGGAGCGGAGAGGCGGCAATGCCACCTTACCAATGCGCTCCAGTGCATCGTACACTTGTTGCTGTTTGTGTTTCAGCTGGGCGGAGTAGGGCAGATGTTGCCACTTGCATCCCCCACAAACTCCGAAATGCGCACAGAAAGGCGTTTCACGTTGTGGTGAAGGCGTAATCATTCGGGCGATGTACCCTTCAGCGTATTGCTTCTTTTTTTTGTTCAGTTGGATATCTACTACGTCGCCAGGGGCTGCAAAAGGCACAAATACGACCAGGTCGTCGACTTTGGCCAACGCTTTGCCTTCAGCGGCCACATCAAGGATGGTCACAGCTTCGAGCAACGGAAGTTGTTTTTTCTTGCGGTTCAAAGGAATGATGTTAAATGAGGGTATGAATTGACCCGCAAAAGTACGAATAGTTATGGATTTAACCGTCTACAAATGCCTTTAAAAAATATAGGTCCCCCGTTTTCAATATTGAATTGAAATGGTTATTTTTGCACATCATACATAGCAAAATCTACCATTCATTTATAATTAAACACAATTCACAGGATGACAACAAAACGAGTGTACACCTTTGGCAACGGAAAAGCCGAAGGTAAGGCGACCATGAAAAACCTCCTTGGTGGTAAAGGTGCCAATCTGGCTGAAATGAACCTGATTGGAGTGCCTGTTCCTCCGGGCTTTACCATTACAACCGATGTCTGTTCCGAATACTTCGAATTGGGCAAGGAAAAAGTGATCGAGCTGCTTAAGGATGAAGTGATGCCTGCTATTAAAGGTGTTGAGACCTTGATGAAATCCACTTTTGGTGATGTGGAAAATCCCTTGTTGGTATCTGTTCGTTCAGGTGCCAGGGCCTCCATGCCCGGTATGATGGATACCATCCTGAACCTCGGTTTGAACGATGCCGTGGTGGAAGGCCTGGCTCGCAAAACGGGCAACCCCCGTTTCGCCTGGGACTCCTACAGACGTTTCGTTCAGATGTACGGTGATGTCGTCCTGGGTATGAAACCTGTCAACAAAAACGATATCGATCCCTTTGAAGAAATCATTGAACACGTCAAAGAAGCCAAGGGTGTCAAACTTGACACGGAATTGAGCGTTGAAGACCTCAAAGAACTGGTTAAACGCTTTAAACAAGCCGTCAAAAAACAAACCGGCAAAGATTTCCCGGAAAACTCATACGATCAACTCTGGGGTGCTGTTTGCTCCGTTTTCGACAGCTGGATGAATGATAGAGCTATCCTGTACCGCAAGATGGAAGGCATCCCCGCCGAATGGGGTACCGCTGTCAATGTTCAGGCCATGGTCTTTGGCAACATGGGCGAAACATCCGCTACCGGCGTTTGCTTCTCCCGCGACGCTGCCACAGGCGAGGATATGTTCATCGGCGAATACTTGATCAACGCCCAGGGCGAAGACGTAGTAGCCGGTATCCGCACCCCCCAACAGATCACCAAAGTCGGTTCTCAGCGTTGGGCTGTATTGGCCGGTATCAGCGAAGCCGACAGGTTGGCCAAGTATCCCTCCATGGAAGAAGCCATGCCTGAAATCTATGCAGAGTTGAATGCTTTGCAACAAAAGCTGGAGGATCACTACAAGGATATGCAGGATATGGAATTCACCGTACAGGAAGGCAAGCTCTGGTTCTTGCAGACCCGTAGCGGCAAGCGTACCGGTGCTGCCATGGTTAAGATTGCCATGGATATGTTGCACCAAGGTGTCATTGATGAAAAGACTGCCCTGTTACGCATCGATCCGCTTAAATTGGACGAACTCCTGCACCCTATCTTCGATAAGACTGCCCTCAAGAACGCCACTGTGCTTGCCAAAGGTTTGGCAGCCTCTCCTGGCGCCGCATCTGGTAAGATCGTTTTCAATGCCGATGACGCCACTGTTTGGGCCTCCAAGGGTGAAAAGGTCATTATGGTTCGTATTGAAACATCCCCCGAAGACTTGGCTGGTATGGCCGCTGCTCAAGGTATCCTGACAGCTCGTGGTGGTATGACTTCTCACGCAGCCGTTGTTGCCCGTGGTATGGGTAAGTGCTGTGTTTCCGGTGCCGGCAGTCTTAAGATTGACTATGCTACCAAAACCATCGAAGTAGGCAACATCACGTTGAAAGAAGGTGACTCTATCTCCTTGAACGGTTCTACCGGTGACATTTTTGTTGGCTCCGTGGCTACGAAAGAAGCCGAAGTGGACAATGACTTCGCAGAATTGATGGCGCTGTCCGACAAATACACCCGCATGAACGTGCGTACCAACGCTGACACCCCGCATGATGCCGTAGTGGCCCGAAAATTTGGCGCCAGTGGTATCGGTCTGTGCCGCACCGAGCACATGTTCTTTGATGGTGAAAAGATCAAGGCCATGCGTGAAATGATTCTCGCAGAAGACATTGAAGGCCGCCGCACTGCTTTGGCAAAAATTCTGCCTTATCAGAAAGCCGACTTCAAGGGTATCTTCAAGGCTATGCACGACCTGCCTGTGACTGTCCGTCTACTGGATCCCCCCTTGCATGAATTCGTTCCCCACGAAGAAAAGGAACAAGCAGAATTGGCCAAGGTGATGGGTATTTCCCTGAAGACCATCCAACAGCGTGTCAACGCATTGCACGAAGCCAACCCGATGTTGGGTCACCGTGGTTGTCGTTTGGGTAATACCTATCCTGAAATTACCGAGATGCAAACCAAGGCCATCCTGGGAGCAGCCCTCGAATTGCAGGCCGAAGGTATTGTCGCCATCCCTGAAATCATGGTACCTCTGACCGGTATTCTGTATGAATTCCTCGAACAGGAAAAAGTAATCCGTAACACGGCTGAAGCACTGTTTGCAGAAACAGGACGTCGCATCGACTATAAAGTCGGTACGATGATTGAAATCCCCCGTGCTGCCTTGACTGCCAACCGCATCGCTACCGCTGCCGAGTTCTTCTCCTTCGGTACCAATGACTTGACTCAGATGACGTTTGGTTATAGCCGCGACGACATCGCTTCCTTCTTGCCGGTATACCTGGAAAAGAAGATTCTGAAAACAGACCCCTTCCAGGTGCTCGATCAGAAAGGTGTTGGCCAACTCATCCAAATAGCAGTCGACAGAGGCCGTTCCGTTCGTCCAGAACTGAAATGCGGTATCTGCGGTGAACACGGTGGTGAACCCTCATCCGTTGAGTTCTGTCACCGCACAGGCTTGAATTACGTCAGCTGTTCGCCCTTCCGCGTGCCCATCGCCCGTGTATCGGCAGCACAAGCTGCGCTTCGCTAAGCCGTCTATTGGTAAAAAGCCCGCTTTTTCCAACTACTAACCGATTAAAACGGGGCTGTTTCAAGGGAAGCAGCCTCGTTTTTTCGGCTAAAAACTTGGCGGTCACAACTTATTTAAGTAATATCGCAACATCAACCGCTGTTTATCCTATCAACACGTGAAAAACAAAGACCTTCTTGACGAAGTCGCTCAACGATCCGGACTGCCTTCCGACGTTACAGCAGCCTTGGCCGACCGTCTGATTACATTGATTACCAATCATCTGTCACTCGATGAGCCCGTATCCATACAGGGTTTCGGTACCTTTGAGGTAAAAAAACGCAAGGAACGTCTGACCGTTAATCCAACGACAGGGGCCAAGTGGTTGATACCGCCCAAGTGGGTCCCGGCCTTCAAAGTAGGCCCCACGCTTAAGGAAAAAATCAAACAACTTAATGCCTGATGCCCCCATTGACCATGCAAAAGAAACGTTTGTTACAAGATTTGGTAGATGGACTGGTCGTCGAAGGTGATTTGAAGAAAAAAGACGCCGAAGAATTTGTCCGGCATTTTTTCAAAGTCATCGAAGAAGGGTTGTTAGCCGATCGCTTGGTTAAAGTCAATGGATTGGGTGTCTTTAAGCTAATTGAAGTAGAAGCCAGGAGTAGTGTAGATGTCAACACCGGAGAACCTTTTCTCATCAAGGAACACCTCAAGTTGAGTTTCATCCCTGACACACCCCTCAAAGAGAAAATCAACAAGCCCTTTGAGTCATACGAGCCTGTACAGACAACATCAGAACCCATCAATATGAAGGAAACAATCCCTGACAACCAGACGGACACACCCTCCGTCAACGAAGAGCCACAAGCGCCAACAGCGCCCCAAAAGCCGCTCGATCTGGGACTTGATGAAGAGGATCCCTTTGAACCAAAGGAAGGCGAGGAGCGACAACCCACCATTCAGGAAATGTTGGCCGCCTTGAAAGAAGAAAACGAGCGTC
>JAAYBL010000108.1 GCA_012718945.1 Bacteroidales bacterium | reverse complement strand
GTCAATATAAGGATACGCTCCAAATACCCAATCCATTTGCCTGCATTGGGGAGGCTCTGGTTTGAGGACTCCGTCGGTGACCATCTTTTAATGAAAAGATTCAGAAAAATAGAAGTCGGTTTTAGAACGAGAATGTAAGCTATAATAATAGCCCAGACACGGGTTGATGTCCAGTAGTTTTCCAACCATGTACATATTGTTCCTTGTTGGAACATCACTGCCCACAAAAGGAGTATAACGACCAAATGCACTATCTGATCAATAAGAAATGAGGAGACATTTTCTTTCATGTGCCCCGATTTTACAAAGTCCATCATAAAATGACTGACCATGATAACTAAAGGAATAATCCAATTATCCCATTGGGCTACCAAAAGGTATGAAGCAGTGGCATGTGTTACGCTATGAAAAACTTGATATCCATATTTCGCAAAAGTTGAGATTTCAGATTTGCCATCCTTCCCATAGCCTTTTCTTCCGTTGTTAATGCGGTTTGTCTGCAAGACAAAATCTGAAAGGATATGTGCAATCAGCAGTCGTAATAGAATATCAAGGCTCATTTCTATTATTTATCTTTTAATCATTATTTGTGCAAAACGCTCTAAAAAGAAACGGATAAGAGATTCTTTACCGGCACTTAACAACTTGCTGACACTCTGGGCGGATTTATTGAGTCTTAAAGCTATCTCTTTTTGGTAGAATTCTTTATTTAAGAATGTCAGATAAATTACTTGTGCCTGCGTGGCACTCCATCCTGAAATGATATCATCGGCAAATGCCGTACTCACTTTCAATTCATCATTTACCTCTTTCCACGGTGTACGTACTGATAATTTTCTCTTACCAAGTTCGTCAAACTCCCATCCGGATAGATGGAAGGCTTCGCCATCCGACACAACAACTTTTTCGGAAGAATAGGCTATGCTGCCTATACCGATTGCCATACGTGCATCCCATAATTGTTCACTTCCTTTCGGAGTACGGCATTTCAAACCGGCTCTTAACAACACTGTGATTTTTAAGGTCTCAACAGGGTTATCTACAACAATCTGAAAGCTATCACCTCTAAAAAACTCCAATCGCATGGGACTTAACACTTCCAATTCATGCACTATCTCCTGAATAGTATCCAATAACATTTTTCTCCATTCTGTTTTAACAGTCATAGAATTTATAATGTCGCCGGTTATTACCCCTTTTATTTCCATACTTTATTATTGGATTGAATATCTATTTGCAAAGATAGAATTGATTTCAAACTATATCAACCCAAAACGGTTGTTTTTATAAAATCAACCATTTTAAGTTGATAATCCAAAGACAACCGAAATGAGTTGATGAAACCGTTTATCGGCAGACACAACAGCCCACGACTAACATAGTTGGATAATTAAGGAAACAGGAGATGTTAGCCTTTGATCATTGTCAACAACATCTTGAACTTTTCGACAGCCTGCAGTGCGTGAGTAATAGACGCCGGCATGATGATGCTCTCGTTGGCCTTCACCACAAACGGTTGACCACCAATTTTGATCTCAGCCACACCTTCCAGCACTTGCACAAACGCATCAAAAGGCGCAGCATGTTCACTCAGTCCTTGTCCTTTATCGAAGGAAAACAAGGTGATGTTGCCCACGTCATTTTTTAATACTTGTTTGCTGACCACACCACCTTCGGCGTAATCAACCAGAGAAGCCATCGATAAAACAGCCCCTTTAGGAAAAACGTCTTTCGTTGTCATAGGTTATTGGTTGAAGTAAAACGATTCACACAGAGAGGGAGCAAGATACAAAAAAACCATGAGCGTTGAAAGCCCACACTTCCAATGAGAGGAATCATCATCAGCGGCAATCAAACCACACTTTCATCCTCAAACCCTCGTCGCCCGACTTGATGCGGATGGTACTCGGTTGACTGTTTGGACCGTGCTCGGGCAACGTTTTAAATGAACGCATACCAGGTATTTCCCACAGGAACGAAAGATCCCCGGCAGGGAAAGGCCGCATCGTGTCCTCACCATCCCGTCGTCTGGTCGGTTCTTCAGGCGTAAACACCCTCATATATAAACCATCCATCTCCGAGTACACCGTAAACGAAGGCGATGACACCGTTTCGAACGAAGCCCAATACATGTTGGCGTGATAACCTTTAAATTCAGGATAGACCAGGCTTTCAAACTGTTCCCCCGTCACCGTATTGTTGTAAGCTTTCTGCCACAACCCGAAGCGAGCCCCTTTCAGGCGGTTCCGCCATACACGGTATGGTCCTTTACCCAGCCAACGCATACCTTTCACCTGTTCCTCCGGGTAATCAAACGAGAAACCCAGGTGATCGATCGACGCATCAAAAAACGCTCCCTCAAAGCCACCGCCGTTGCCACGATTCAACACCAACGCATCCATGCCCAGCAAACCATCTGCCGTCAACCGCCATACGATGGAATCCACAGCGCCCTTAAAACGTGTCACATACACCGCATCAACACCGTCCATATAGGTTCGACCCGACACAAATACCGCTTTCATCCCCACAGGTACAGGACCGTTGGTAAGCGGAACCACCTGGCCATCACGTTCAAGCGAACGCAACATCCCCGTCTGCGCATCAAAACAAACTTTCACCATAGCAGCTGCCAGGCAAACAGCATTGGAAGAAACGTTGATGGACGCCGACTTTCCTGACACCTTGTCTGACGGTGTCAACAGCTTTTGCCTGTCTACATACGCATCGGCGTACACCAACGGCCATGACCAGGCACCAATCAAGCGACCGGAAGCATCAAAAGCCTCCAATTCCAACACATCCCCGTCAAAAAAGCGCTGCGGCAGCACCATTCGAGCCTTGCCCGTTTCACCCGGATCAACAGCCGGCAGTTGCACCGTTCCCTCAGCGACCAACGATTTCCTGGCCCCGTTTACAGGCGAGCCACAAGCATACACCTTGTAGGTCATATGACAAGCCGACAAATTTTGAAACAAATACCCGTTGCTCACCAAAAACGAACCATCAAACGACGACGTGATGCGAAGCGGCTTGAATTGGATGGGAGACCAAATTTCGCGAATGGCATAAAAACTACCCTCCTTCTCGCGATACGGCCCTACAACCCCATCAGGCCCATTCGGACCATCAGAATCCAATATACCACCCTTATCGCTGCGCTTCACCGCTTCATCCACAAACGTCCAGATAAAGCCGCCGGCAAACAGAGGGTTAGAAGTGTATTGCGCCCAAAAATCCTCCAAGCCTGCACCACCCCCTTTGTCGTATTGAGCGTGCAAAAATTCCGTCGGCATAAACACCTTGTTGCCATTGGCCAACCGGCCAGGCCCCGTTTGATACGCCGGGTAATGATGCGTGTCCAAGTCGTTGAAATCGGCCCACGGATGCACCACATGACGCTTTTGTGGATCCAGTTCTGCAAAACGGCCGTCCAATTGTTTGTTCCAGCCGCCCTCGTTGCCGTTGGCCCACAAGACGATGCAAGGATGATTTACCTGATCGGCCATCATCTCTTCCAACAAAGCACCCCCCACACGGCTGTCGTAACGACCGTGCCACCCGGTAAACTCGGCCAGGTAAAACAACCCCAACGAATCACACATCGACAGAAAATGCCGATCAGGTGGGTAATGCGAACGCACCGCATTCATATTCATCTCTTTGATTAACAAGGCATCCTGTAAACTGATCTGTCGGTTGGTCGTCCGTCCTCCATCCGGGTGAAAACTATGACGGTTGATACCTTTCAACACCAGTTTGGTACCGTTCACATACAAGCCATCCCTGGGTCGAAACTCAACCGTACGAAAACCAATGCGCTCCTTATATATATGCAGCAACTTATCCCGACCATTAAACAAAGACACACGTAGCTCATACAAATTGGGGCGTTCGCAATCCCAGGGGTTTACCCCCTCCCACTTCATCGACAACGATTGATGGTCAACCGCCTGTAACGGCAACCGTTTT
Organism: Bacteroidales bacterium; assembly: GCA_012718945.1. Taxonomy (GTDB): domain Bacteria; phylum Bacteroidota; class Bacteroidia; order Bacteroidales; family UBA1402; genus UBA8389. The sequence continues at coordinate 9,395 of JAAYBL010000108.1, read as the reverse complement.
GTACCCATGGACACCCCTGTCTTGACATCCACCAACTCAATACTAGCCTGCATGCCAGCCTTAAGTCCCTTTGCAAACATATCCATACGCAGCGCACCATCCGCACGCGCATCCACAGCCAGCCTGTTCACGTGAACCTTAGGCATGATTTTCAGGTACACCGGTCTGTAAATACCCCCAAACAGCCACCAATCCGCTCTACGTTCAGCCGCATTCACCGAAGCGTTCGACGATTCCTTCCAGACCTGCACCTCCAGCACATTTTCCTTGCCAAATACCACATGATCCGTCACATCCAGTTCGAAAACGTAGAAGCCACCCTGATGGCGTGTTCCCACAGGCCGACCGTTCCATTTCACTTCCGCATCCGTCATCACCCCTTCAAACACCAGGCTGATGTCCTTGCCCTTCAAATCGTTCGAAGCCACAAAACGATGACGGTACAGCCCATATTCATTGCTGGGTTTCGCAGTCTTGTCTAAATAAAAACGCCCGAAGGTGTAGGCCCCAAAACCCTGCAATTCCCATTGAGACGGCACGGCTATCTTACTCCAAACGCCACTGTTTTGCCCATCGGAACAATAGAAATCCCAATCGACGGTCTCACCCAGGCCAGTGCCCGACAAATACACCCGTTCGGTTTCCTGCGACTGCCCGTCAAACGAAACAGCCAACAACAGCAACAAGCCCAACAATCCTTCCTTTTTCATTACTTCCCGTTCTTTACTGTCAATGGAAACACATAAAACGCACGTTTCGGTTGAAAATCCAGCATCCACTGGTCCACCACCACATGATGGTCCAAGGCGGTGACACGCAACGTATGCGCCCCTTTGCCCACCAAGGTTTCGGCCTTTACCAGGGCTTGTCCCCTCAATACATTCTCCTTCCAGGTGGTGGTCCTGCCCTTTTCACGATAGGAAAAATCACCCAACGACTGTCCATCCAACTCCAATCGAACCCGGATATCCCCCTTGTCGTTGGGTTGAGTTGGAATCAACGCAATACGAAACAGCGCCTGACCTTCCATTGGACTGTCAAAACGGTAGGTCAACGAAGCCCCTTTGGGCAAAGACACCGCATTCATACTATGCCCCAGCAACTGTATTGTCTCAACAGGCTCGCTCGACTCAGTATATTGAAATGCCTGACAGGCCACGTAATCTTCGCCAACGGCCTTCGCCTGAGGATAATCAATCGTCGGCTTCACTGTTTTCATGACCCTCACGACCTCCTGGTCTGTCAGGGCCATCGGCAGTAAGGGCGGATTAAACACGTTCAGATCCCTGGGATTATAGCACATGGAGTGTTTCCATTTGCCACCGGCCATCTCGTTGTTGTAGAAATCGGTCAGCGACTGAATGTCACGGTAAGCCTGCTGGCTTTTGGCTACGGCCGTACGCAAGGCATCCTCCCTGGTCCACAACGACTCATCGCATTGTCCCATGGCCAGACTCCTGGCCCGCTGCGCTTCCAACATCTTCTCAGCCATTGCTGCAGCCGCCAGCACAGGGTATTTGATTTGCGAATAATAAGCATCCTTACGATCAGACCCCAGTGCCGACTCGGCTTCAAGCACTACTTTTTTGATAGCCGCGTAATCAGCCAGGTAACGATCCAGTTCACCCCCAAATTCGGTCAGACTAAACTCCGTATCAATCACTTGCGAACGTCCCCGGTAATAGCGGTTTCTATCCAACTCCACTTGTGTCCAACCCAAATGTTCCGGCTTACGCAAACCACACAAGCGGTAAAACTCTACCATAGCCGGAAATACCGCTTTTCCTACCTTGTCGCCAAATTCCCTGACCAACCAAGCCTTCAAGTGATCATTCAAACTGTTGGCGCTAACCGATTGAATATCCCACGCCAGGTCCAAAAACAATTCCAGGTCATAGGCCGCCGGTTTCAAATCGTGTACATTCACAATCCAGACACGGCGCGCATTGGTATTGTACGCCTGCCTCATTTCGTTGTAGATCAACCCTGGCTGCGTCGTTGTCAGCCACATGTAATCGTGCGGACGGCCCCAATAGCTCAAATGATAATAGATACCGGCACCACCGGAACGCCGCTGTTGACCAGCATCACTCAGCCGCGTCATGTAGCCGTAGTTGTCGTCACACCACATCAAGGTCACATCATCAGGCACCACCAACCCATTTTCCATGATATCCAGGACCTCCTTATACGGTACAAACACCTGCTTCACCTTGGTCACATCCGGGTTGACGTACCGGCTCAACAATGCCCGCTGATCGTCCAGCACCTGCTGCAAAGCAACGGTTTGCTCATTCATTGTTTTCACCCCTTCCATGGGCCCATCGTGAATCCCCCTCATACCAATGGTATACAGGTTGTCATACTGATTCACCTCCTTCAACCGTTCCACCCAATAAGCCTGCACCGCGTCACGATTGGTCATATAGTTGTAGTCTCCACGTTGCTGCGTCTTCCATTCACCCACATTGCTGCGCATCAAGGGTTCGCAATGCGACGTCCCTATGACGATGCCACAACTGTCGGCCATTTCCTTGGCACCCGGCACGCAATAAAAAGGCGTCGTGATACCATGCATACCAGGCCAGATGGCGTTAGCCCTGAGCCTCAACAGCAACTTGAAAATTTCCCCATATGTTTTCGGGCCAATGCGTCCCATTGTTTCGTTGGGCTCAAACGTCTTCCAACTCCAGGGTTGCAAACTCCAGTCCTCATCGTTGAGAAAAATGCCCCTGTAGGCCACCGAAGGGCTCTGAAACGACGTAAAAGAGGTCGAGACTGTCAGTTGGGACTGTCTGCGCGGGTGAACATCACTCCACCAAACCCAGGGGGACACACCGGCCAGACGTGATAGCTCCAGCAAGCCATAAGCCGTTCCCCTGCCGTTGCTGCCCACAATCAACCACTGATACCCTTTTCCCGCCTTGACTACAGCCAGGTAAAAACCATCGGGTTTGTTGGCCAACTCATCAACCGGCGCTCCGGCCTTTTTCAAGGACAATCGCTCCTGAGCCTGGCATCGATCAAGCTGAACCAACCGTATGGTTGCCGATTTTGCAGAAACTGCCACGGGCTTTTGCCCCGTCACAGCCGTCATGTCATCCGAAAATAGACCCAGCGCCACGTTCACCACCGAAGCCACCTCCGTCTGAAGGTGATACCCGATGGGCTGTTTACCATCGTACCAGGCAAACGTCTTCGTACCGGCAAACGCCACGGATACAGTCCCCGCAGAGACCGATAAAAACAACGCCATAAGACCCACAATACGGGCTCTGAAATACTTTATTCTCATCTGTATTTGTTTGATTGTTTATACGGCCAAAAGTAGACGACAGCCACCACAAACGCTTATCCAAGCATTCCTTTTTCTAATCACAGCGTCCTTTTCCGGCCGCGTACGCCGATGGCGTCTGACCAAATTGCCTGGCAAAGCTTCGCGAAAAGTTGCCAGGCGTTGAAAAGCCTGTTTTGTCGGCAATCTCAGCAATTTTCATCGAACCATCCAACAACATCTCCGCCGCTTTGTTCAACCGTACCGTCGTGATAAATTCATAGACGGTAAGCCCTGTCAACGACTTAATTTTCCGATACAAGGGCGTGCGGCTCGTATGCAGCGCTGCCGCCAACTCATCCACCCCAAAATCACTCCCGTCCAGATGCGCCACAACCAACTCAACCGCCGCCTTAATAAAAGCACGGTCATCCTCACTTTCTGATGCACCATTTAACGGATCAAACACCAACGCTGCTGGTTGCCTCACTGAAACCTTGCCATCCGCGTCTTTTAATTCATGTAATGCCCGTTGACGCGACGTCTTCAAAGCCCTGAAGACCAAAAGCCCAACGACTATCAAAATTAGGCCAAACACAAGGTAGATCCAAGGCCTTTGCCACCAGGACGGCAAAATGATTACTTCCAGCAAGGCTTCTTCAGGCCCCCACAGACCATCGGCATTACACACTTTGACACTAAACGTATACGTCCCGGCCGGCATGTTTGAATAGCTGACTTCTCTGCTCGAGGCAGGCACGACGGTCCAGGCCGTATCATAGCCGATCAAACGGTAGGCATACTGCAACTGGTCGGCATTAACGAAGGCCAACGCAGAAAAAGCCAACGAAAAAGACTTGTCTCGCTGCGTCAATACCAGTTGTCTGGTCAAATAGAGCGGTTGCTCCAACACAACACGACCGTGCAAGGTATCGCCCACACCGACCGATTGATCCATGATTTCCAAACCGGTAAGGACCACAGCAGGTACAGTCTTGTCTACCTGTACCTTTTCAGGCATAAACGTTAAAAAGCCATCCACCCCTCCAACGAATGCCCTACCCGTTTTTACCTCATAAAAGCCAGCACCTTCTACGCATTCATACCCAGCCTGACGGATAAAAAACTGATGGCTGATCATGGTTTCAATAGCCATCACGGTAAGTCCCTTTTTGTGACTTATCCACAACCGACCACGCTCATCCAACAGTAGTTTGGTGATATAGAGGTCGGCTACCCCTTGTTGCTCAGTAAACGATTTCAAACAACCATGTTTCGTATCGTAGTAACAAAGCCCCCTGGCCGTGCCCAACCAAAGTCGGCCCCCTTTATCGCAGGCCATGGCGTACACCCGATTGTCCGGTAAACGAAGGCTGGGATGGTCAACCGACAATCGCAGTGTATCTTTCCACCCACCAGTTGCCTGGAGATGAAGCAAGCCTACCACGCCGGCATATTCCGTGCCGATCCAAAGATTCCCCTTCGCATCAAACAGCAATCCAGTCACATTATCTTTTTGGCTCAACAAGCCCTCAATGCGTTCAAATTGCGCCTGCTTTTTATCAAAACGATATAAACCACTGAAACAGCCCACCCAAATCGTCGAACCGGAAGGATCCTCGGCAATCACTGTAAACCGTTCCGTAGTCCGATGAGCCGCGTCAACCTCCAGTCGATTCAACACCTGTCGAACAGCATCAAAGGTATAGAGCCCGTCCGAACAGGCCAGCCATAACAGCCCCTGGGAGTCACCGTATATACCCTTGATAGACAAATGCTTTGTAGCTGGGAATCCCATCCATTTATTGGACAATCGGTTCATCCTTTTCAAGCCCTCGTTTTGAGTGCCCACCCAAACCCAGTCATCATCCACCCAAATAGCCTTTACCGGATTATTGAGCGCTTGGTGAGAGGATCCATCCAAGGCATGTATGTCAAAACGAGGAGGGTTCAACACTACCTTATAGACACCTGCCGAGGCCGTTGCCATCCACAGAAGTCCCGTTGAATCATAATACAACGCATTGATATTGACATCGTTTACTGGGAATGAAGGTTGCTTCCATACCAAATGTTCTTTGGTGTTCGACAACGCAAACGACCCCACTTGTTTCAACACAGACGAAGGCACATCCTTCAATATGGCATACCCTTTTCTACGCTCGGTGGCTTTTTTTAATCCGTCGGGTAGCTCATGCCGTTCTAACCGCTTGAAGGCATCCTTTTCATACTCATACCGACAAACATGATAATTAAAGGTTGACACCCACAGGTCGCCCGCTTTATCCACGTACAACTGGTGAATGCGGCTGAAAGGCAATGAGGTGCTGTCGCCCGGTATCGCCCGATACGTTTTCATATGATAACCATCGTAACGGCACAATCCATTCCAGGTGCCAAACCACATGAAACCATATTTGTCTTTCACAATACTCCGCACCGCATTCTGGGCCAAGCCATCCTGTGTGGTCAGCACTGTGATATCCATCGCTCTGGCCCCAGCTGTGCACAGGAAAACCATCAACGACACACACAGGCGTGACCACCACTTCCCTACCTTGCGCTTACATCCGTCTATCATGTTTTGGAATCATGAATCCTATTAAGCAAAGATAGAGAAAACTTCGGCTACAGCCACTTCCAGGAAAAAAGCGGCCCATCGATCAGGCAGATTATGGCTTTATCTTTTTACCCTTCTTGTTGATGGTGACATCTTCACCCTTGAACCTTACACTTTCGATGGGTCTACGCCCCTTCGTGACGCATAATCAAGCCTTTTTGAAAGATAACAACCCCACAAAATCCAGTAAGAATGAATAGTTTTGCAAACTGATTACCTTAATTAACGACCAACATCATGAATAGACCAGCCAACACCCTTCCCTCAACTATCCATAAAACGTTGAAGCGAATCACCCTCACCTGCCTGTTGGTGACCAGCGCTTTATTCAGCCACGCCTGGCAATCCGGTGACACCGTGACCATCAACAACAAAACATATGTCGTTTCATCGGACAACCTGATCAGCAATCCTGGCTTTGAAGAAGGGCTGACTGGTTGGACAGATGCCACCACCTCGGCAGCTCCACTCACATCGGAAAAATTCACCGTACAGCCCACTGGTGGTGTAGACAACTCCCAATACCTAGTAGGCACTGAAAATGAAAACTCAAGTTCCTCCGGCTCCATTGGTACAGGCTGGAGCATTGGCTCGGGTAAAACATATGTACTCTCCTACTACGCCAAATACCAAACCGTTGCAACGGCAGGCAGCGAAGAATTTTCAAAAATATCCCTAACCACCAATAAAAAATCCAGCCTCGAGCCTAAAATCGTGGTCAACGCCACCAAAATCGATGCCGGCAATAAGTGGACCCTCAATACTGTGGGCTTCACCAACAGCAACCCAGCGTACAGTTATGTGGTTGCCCGTTTTCGTTGGTTGGGAGGCCGTTTGGGTTTCGATCAATTCTCCCTGCACGAAGCGTATGAAATGCCCGACATCGTTGGGTTGCAGGCCATCATCGCAGAAGCTCAAGCGGTTTACGCGGACACGGCCAAGGGCGCTGCCGCTCTGGAAGCAGCCATCACCCAAGCCCAGACTTACCTGACCAGTCAATCATCTTCCGACGTTGTCCTTGCCAAATCAGCCCTGAGCAAGGCCATCACCGACTACAAACTACTCAACGCGTCCAGCAGCAACCCCGTCGACCTCACAGCCCGCCTGGTCAACCCTGGATTTGACGATAACACCATCACCGGATGGACAGGAGGTGGCACCCCGGGCTACCATTCCGTTGAATTCTACCAAAAAACATTCAACATGTATCAGACCATCGGAGCGTTGCCAGCCGGCAAATACACCCTGAAAGTCAGGGGCTTCGAACGTCCAAAGGGCAACGATGGCGGAGCCGCCTACCGTGCCGGCACCGAAACCATCTACGCCAGGTTCTACGCCAAGAGCAGCAGTTTCCCTGAGCGCAACATCGCCTTCCCTTCCATTTATAAACATCGCTTCACAGGTACCGGTCAGGTAAACAACTATGTCAACACCATGGCCGGGGCTGAAGTCATGTTCAACAACCCCGACAGCGCCTACTATGTCACCGCGTTGACCGACATCTATTTGACCGAAGGAGCCACCCTGACGGTAGGTGCCAAAAGCGGTTTCCAACAAACCGGTTATTGGGCCCTGTTCGATGATTTCAAACTGTATTACGAAGGACAAGATTACACAGGTGCCGCCACCATGGTGAACGAACTGGTCGCAGAAGCCAAAACCTTGGCAGCGGCGCACCTGCAAGGCTCGGCCTTGACCGCCCTTTCCAACGCCATTGCATCCGGTGAACAAGCTGCCGGTGCAGACACCTTGGTATTGAAAGACCTGGCCATGGCCAGTCAGGCATTGACAGCCGCTATTGAAACCGGTAAAACCTCCGTTGCCGCCTATACTGCCTTACAAACAGCCTTGACAGCAGCCCAGGCCGCATTAGGCTCAGGCATGGGCGCCGACAGTCTCCAGGCTGCCATTACCATAGCCCAGGCCATGTACAACAACCTGGAAGCTGATCTGGCCAGCCTGGCCGCTGCGACCACCGAAGTAAATAAAGCGGTGCTGGCTTACCGCCTTGCCAACGCCACCGGCGCCGTACCCACCGTGACCACCACCAAACAATACGCCAGAGGATCGTCTGTTGCCTTTCTCAGGGGTACCTTCACTGGGACGGGCATCGTTGAGCGCGGTATCTGCTGGAGCACCAACCCCGAACCCACGCTCCTGGACAACAGCAGCAGTACCCGCTTTGGCAACACCGGTTACCTGTTTAGAGTCGACGGCCTTCAACCTTCCACCGTCTATTACATGAGGGCCTACGCCCTGACCAGTACCTACGCCGTGGGCTACGGTGATGTCATCAAGGTCATTACCATACCCAGGGGAACAACCCGTTACAACATGGTATCCGGCTTCCCTGAAGCTGATTACACCCGCGTCAATGCCGCCATGAAATCGGCCGTAGAATATTACAACACCTATACGTCTATCAAAAACCATTCGTTGACCGTCAACTACGGCTCTGGCACCCCTACAGCCGAAGCCTCCTACGGTGGCTGGATGCGTTTCGGCCCCAGCGCCAGTTATCAGCAAATAGGCACGGCCCTGCATGAAATGGCTCATACCATCGGTGTCGGTACTCACTGGTACTGGTACAACGGCACGACAGCCTTGAAAGCCAGCGGTAAATGGTTGGGCGAACGGGCCACAGCCGTGTTGAACTTCATGGACGGCACCACCTCCGCTCAAATCAGCGGCGACAACACCCACGGCTGGCCATACGGCATCAACGGAGCCCACGAGGACCTTGGAACCGATTGGCTCTACACCGTCAACTCCCTGCTTATGCAAGGCTTTGGTGAAGACGGTTTGCCCACCCCAAGCGGTAAATTCACCACACCGGCATATACCTTCGAACACACCGATAGCGTGAAGTACTACCTGAAGAGCGAAGACGCCAGGACTGGTCGCGACACCGCATTCATCCTCGAAAAGAGCGGTAGTCTGAGTATTCAAACCTTGACAGCCGCCCAGGCCGCCGCCAACGACACCGCCGCCTGGTACCTTACCTTCAACCCCGTCAACTGCTATTACACCCTGCGCAACGTGGCCACCGGCAAACTATTGACCTATGTCGCCACCGGTATCAATGGCATCAGGCTGGTGGACAGGGCAACCCCTGCCGTCTCCAATTACTTCCAACTCATGGGCGCCCGCATCAATACCCAGGTAGGAACAGATGGCAAAAAGCTGACCAAAAAAGGGTATTACATCATCTATCCTTCGGCTTCTGAGACACCAAACACCCTCACGACATCAACAGGCAAAACCCTCATGGCTTCAGCCTTTGACATCAGCAATGCCGCCACCCTGCAACGCTGGCTCATCCTGAGCGCCGATGAACTCAAAGCCATCGACAACTCCTTTACCGCCAATCCATCCAGCCCCTCCATGGCTTCGATCATTGCCTACACGGAAAACGGCTACCTGCACATGAACAACCTGCCCACATCAGCCACTGTGACCGTTCACAACCTGCTGGGGTACGTTCAATCGACCCAAATTACT
>JAAYBL010000107.1 GCA_012718945.1 Bacteroidales bacterium | reverse complement strand
TGGATGGTCATCATGGTCACCCTGTCACCTTCGGCCGACTTTTCTTCGTCCTGATCGGTCAACAAAGACACCTCGGCCAAATAATCACTCAGGTACACGGCGTTGTTGCCTTCTTCCAGTTTGTCGTTCACAAAGTCGTTCATGCCGGCCAGCAACTCCTGGATGTTTTCCTTGCGGCTGATGGCCTCCATGGATGTGTCAAGCTTGAGATCGTTCAATAGACCTGTTTTTGCCAACAGGTCGTTTGTGAGCTCATAGACGTTACGATGGGGCACCAATGCTCTGAGGTCGTTCATCAGCGTGGCAAAGGCTTCCAACTTACGGGTGGTACCGGCATTGATGGGCACATTATATAAAGCCAGGTTGGACAGCAAGGCTCCCATGCCCACTTGTTGAGAAGAGGCGGCTGACACCAGTTTTTGTTGCGTTGTATCCCCAATACCCCTGGCCGGGTAATTGACTACCCGCTTAAAGGCTTCCTCATCGTCGGCATTGAGCAGCAGCCGTAAATAGGCAATCACATCCTTGATTTCCTTGCGTTGGTAGAAAGAAAGCCCACCATACACCCGATAGGGCAGGTTACGCTTGCGCAGGGACTCTTCAAATATGCGGGACTGGGCGTTGGTACGGTAAAGAATGACAAAGTTATTGAGGGGATCGTAGGAGCTGAGGTGCATCTCCTGAATCCGGTTGGCTACGATAAAGCCTTCTTCAATATCCGAATAGGCACTAAAAACCTTGATGCGTTGACCCACATCGTTCTTGGAAAAAACCGTCTTGTGAATCTGGCCTTTGTTCTTGGATATCAGACTATTTGCTGCATTGACGATGGTCTGTGTAGACCGATAGTTCTGTTCAAGCTTGAACAAGCGGCTTTCCGGGTAGTTTTCTTTGAATTTGAGGATGTTGTCAATATTGGCACCCCTGAAGGAATAAATGCTTTGGGAATCGTCGCCCACCACACAAACACGGTGGTGTTTCTCGGACAACTTCTTGACAATGAGGTATTGGGAAAAGTTGGTATCCTGGTACTCATCGACCAAAATAAACCGGAAACGGTCTTGGTAGGCCTCCAGTACTTCAGGATGGTCCCTGAACAGGATATTGGTCATCAGCAGGATGTCGTCGAAGTCCATGGCCGAAGCCAGGCGGCAGCGTTCGGTGTACCGCTTGTAAACCTCCTTGAGCAAAGGTCTGCGCGCCTGTATGTCTTCCAGCTGGCGCGGGCCATTGTTCGCATAGGCCTCAGGACTGATCAGGTCGTTTTTGGCGGCAGAAATGCGTGCCTGAACCGTACCCACTTTATAGACTTTATCATCCAGGTTCATGTCCTTGATGATGGATTTGAGCAAGTTCTTGCTATCGGCTGTATCGTAGATGGTGAAATTGGCCGGATAGCCCAACAAGGCCGCCTCAGACCGTAACATGCGCAGGAAAATGGAGTGGAACGTGCCCATCCAAAGACGAGCCGCAGCAGCAGGATCTACCAGGCTGGCGATGCGTTCTTTCATTTCCCTGGCCGCCTTATTGGTGAAGGTCAAGGCCATAATGGTCCAGGGGGGCAAACCCGACTTCAGGAGGGCGGCAATCTTGTAGGTCAACACCCTGGTCTTGCCCGAGCCGGCACCCGCTATAATCAAAGAGGGGCCGTCGTTGTACAGTACGGCCTCTCGCTGGCTATCATTCAGTTTTTCAAGTAGTTCCTTCAATGTATCTGACATTTTGCTGACGGTACGCAAAGGTACGTGAAAAAACCCAACCTCACCACCGGGCACTAGGATTTTCAGCTGAAAAGTCCTATCTTTAGGGTTATCTTTCCTACACATCAAAACAACAACGCCATGACGCATCAATTACCCGTTTTGCCCTACGCTCAAACTGCTCTGGGCGAAGTGCTTAGTGCACACACGCTGCAATTTCACCACGGCAAACACCACCAAACCTATGTGGACAACCTGAACAAACTGATTCCTGGTACCGAGTACGAATCACTGTCACTGGAAGCCATCGTCGCTAAGGCTCCCGATGGTGCTGTGTTCAACAATGCCGCCCAGGTTTGGAACCACACCTTCTATTTCGAAGCTTTGTGCGCTCCCGGCAGTTCAACATCAGCTCCCTGCGCCTGCATCGCCGAACAATTCGGCAGTTTTGAGGCCTTCAAGGAAGCTTTCAACAAATCGGCAATAGGCTTGTTCGGCTCGGGTTGGACCTGGTTGGTCAAAGACGGAGACGGCAAACTAAGCCTGGTCAACGAAAGCAATGCTGGCAATCCACTGCGTAAAGGATTGAAGCCCATACTCTGTGTAGATGTATGGGAACACGCTTACTACCTGGATTATCAAAACCGCAGGGCTGAGTACTTGAACAAGATTTGGGACATTCTGAACTGGACCGTCATCAACAAACGGTTCTGATTCGACCCTGGCATTCCTTCAGCCGGATTACCGGCTTTTCAACCAATTCGAGACCGATTGTTTCAACCAGAAATAGTCGGTCTTGGCGTTTTCAACCACCTGGCGACGGGTACCGTAACGGTATTTCAACCGTAGAAGCGGTGCCCTGAGGTGCTGACGCCAACGCTCGGAAAGCAGGCCGTAGACACCCAGCAAGCCAATCAGCCCTATTGTCAAGGGTAAGGTGTAGGCAAGCAGCACTCCTAAAACGATGGCTGTCATGGTGAACAGGATGACATTGAAAAAGAATCCCAGGAGGAAAGCGATGGTATTGTGCATCTGCTTGTCTTTGATACCCCGGCAAATCAGACGACTCAACAACCAGGAAGGAGCATTCAGCAACATACCCGGTACAAAAACAGGCGTCAGCAGTACGTTGATCAGTCCTTTGAATAGGGAAGGTTTATGTTCCAACCATTCGGTCACTTGCAATGGATAGCCGGGCAGTTGGTTGATCCTGGTCAACAACGCTTCCCATTCCTTCAACAAGGGACTATTGTTGGTATCCAATTCATCCAGCAACACACTCAGCTCCCGACGTGCATCAAAACGGCGACCAGCAGCGGTAAGAGCCTTGACCGCACCCTTCTTTTCGGCTTCTACAGCCAACCAGGCAGGCGTGCCCAGGCATGATAGCCAATAAATCAAATCATAGTTGGCTTCACTACGAATGTCATGCATCAAAGGCGACAATGCGTTGGCCAGATCCGTTTTCAGATTATTTAAGGCGGTCGCCGGATTCTCCTGATACAGAATCATATAGTCTTCTACCTTGAGTGGTTGGCCATACGTAACCACCAAATCGGAGCCTGCATGTTGAAAATGGCTATGATCGAGACCCACCGGTACAATACGGACATGCTGCCCCTTTTTCAAGGCTTCTTCGGCAGAGTAAGCAATGCGAAACAAGCCCTTGACCAAGGGACGCAAGGTATGCTGGTTTCCATGGTTGCCTTCAGGCATCAGACAAAGGTTTCTGGACACCAACAACACTTCTTTGGCTTCGTTGAAGCGGGCTTCGTTCTTGCCCAGGTTTTCATAGCCGTCTCTAATGCGAAAAACAGGCATGATTTTCAAAAAACGCAGCGCGGTGGCTAACACCTTCGATTTAAACATATCAGCCCTTGCCATGAACACCACGGGGCTGTTGTTGTTTCTGGTGAACAAAACAGCCAGCGGATCCATCAAACCGGTTTGGTGGTTGGGAGCGAAGATGACAGGTTCACGCAATGGGATATTATCCGCACCACGGACCTCTACCTGCCTGAAGAAGTACTTGAATGTAAATTTGACGAAGATGTACAACAGGCGGTACCCCAGGTTTTCTTTATAAATCTTGCTCATGCTACATCTTTTACAGCCTTATTTTTCAATGGCTTGCGATGCCAGTAACCGGCCACCGTCAGTCCTGAGATGATGTGCCAGATGCCCCACCAAGCCGTTACGATCAACATGCCACCCAAGGCCAGGTCTTGAGGAAATATCTTGGGATTGAGGAGCAAGGCGAGTCCCAAGCCACTGTTTTGTATCCCTGTTTCGATGGTCAATG
>JAAYBL010000106.1 GCA_012718945.1 Bacteroidales bacterium | reverse complement strand
CGAGGGCGGTCGCCACGATCGGGGCGTTCAGGACGTTCGGGACGTTCCACGTAACCTTCGGGCTTGGGCAGCAAGGCCTTGCGAGACAATTTATATTTGCCCGTCTTGGGATCGATGTCAAGCAGTTTCACATCCAACTCGTCGCCTTCCTTGAAGCCGGCAGCTTCGACGGTTTCCAAACGAGCCCAGTCGAATTCAGAGATGTGGAGCAAACCGTCCTTACCTGGCATGAATTCAACAAACGCACCGTACGGCATGATGGAACGGATTTTTCCACGATAGGTTTCGCCCGGTTCGGGGATGGCCACAATGCTGTGGATCTTGGCCATGGCGGCTTCGATGACGGCCTTGTTGTTGGCAGCCACTTCCACGCGACCCTTGCCTTCCAACTCTTCGATGGAGACAATGGCACCGGTTTCTTCCTGGATGCCTTGGATAATCTTGCCACCAGGGCCGATAACAGCACCAATGAATTCCTTGGGAATCCAGATAACCTCGATGCGGGGAGCGTTGGGTTTGAAGTCGGGACGCGGTTCAGCCAAGGTCTCGGTAATCTTGTCCAGGATGTGCAAGCGGCCTGCTTTGGCTTGCAACAAGGCTGTTTCCAGGATTTCGTAACTGAGACCGTCTACCTTGATGTCCATCTGGGTAGCGGTGATACCATCCTTGGTACCTGTCACCTTGAAGTCCATGTCGCCCAGGTGGTCTTCATCACCCAGGATGTCGGACAAGACAGCAAAGTTCTTGCCTTTGTTTTCCGAAATCAAGCCCATGGCTATACCGGAAACGGGTTTCTTAATGGCCACACCGGCATCCATGAGAGCCAGTGTACCAGCACAAACCGTAGCCATGGAAGAGGAACCATTGGATTCAAGAATATCGGAGACCACGCGCAACACATAGGGGTAACCCTTGGGAATCATGCCCTTGATGGCACGATGAGCCAGGTTTCCGTGACCGACTTCGCGACGACCTACGCCACGGCTGGCGCGGGCTTCACCAGTGGAGAAGGGCGGGAAGTTGTAGTGCAGCAGGAAGCGTTCCTTACCTTGGTTAAGCACATCATCGATGATCTTTTCATCCGTTTTGGTACCCAGCGTGACCGATGTCAGCGATTGGGTTTCACCACGGGTAAAGATGGCAGAGCCATGGCAGCCGGGCAGGTAATCCACTTCGCTCCAGATGGGGCGGATTTCCGTGGTCTTGCGGCCATCCAGGCGTTGTCCCTTGTCGAGGATGCAACGACGCATGGCTTCTTTTTCTACTGCGTGATAATAACGTCCCACCAGCTCACCTTTTTCTGCGAGCACTTCAGGATCCATGTTTTCTTTATAGGTCTTCAGGATGTTGGCAAAGGCGTCCATGCGGGCGTGCTTGTCGGTGTTGCCGGAAGCAGCCACCTCAAACGCTTGTTGGAAGGTCTTTTCCCAAATATCCTTTTTCAGGTCTTCGTCGTTGACTTCGTGGCAATAGGTACGTTTGACCGTTTTGCCTACCTGTTCAGTCAATTCCATCTGAGCCTTACATTGAATCTTGATGGCTTCGTGGGCCACCTTGAGGGCTTCGAGCAAATCGGCTTCCTGAACTTCTTCCATTTCACCTTCCACCATCATGATGTTGTCGATGGTGGCACCGACCATGATGTCCATGTCGGCCTGTTCCAGTTCGGAGAACGTAGGATTAACCTTGAACTGGCCGTTGATGCGAGCAACACGTACTTCGGAAATCGGTCCGTTAAAGGGAATGTCAGAAACAGCGAGGGCTGAAGAGGCGGCCAAACCAGCTAATGCATCGGGCATGTCTTCACCATCGGCAGAAAAGAGAATCACGTTGACAATGGTGTCGGCGTGAAAATCATCGGGGAACAAGGGGCGCAGGGCACGGTCAACCAGGCGTGATACCAAAATTTCAGAATCACCGGCACGACCTTCGCGGCGGGTAAAACCACCTGGGAAACGGCCGCTGGCAGCAAATTTTTCTCTGTACTCAACCTGTAAAGGCATAAAATCGGTGCCAGGAGTAGCATCCTGGGCTGCACATACGGTGGCCAGCAACATGGTGTTACCCATACGGACCATAACGGATCCGTCGGCTTGCTTGGCTAATTTGCCGGTTTCGATGGTGATGGTCCTTCCATCACCCAAATCAATCGTCTTGACAATTGGGTTCATCATAAAAAACGTCTTTGTTAATTGTCGTAATTTTCTTTACACTAAAAATCGTGCAAAGTTAGCAAAAAGAAATCGACTAACCACCTTTCACCCTAACTTTAAGGTGGTAAGGCACTCAAAAAGGGAGGGTGAATGTTTAAAAAAGTGGTACCTATGTTTGGCAATGAGGACAATTATCCTTAGGTTTGCTCCCCGAAACAGCATCCATGAAGCGCACATCAGCCTTTATTTGTACCGGTCTTCTATTGATCCTAATGGCCGCCTGCTCAGGGACCCCGACGTTTGTCGTCGAGGGCGAAGTAGCTCATGCTGACGGCAAAGTACTTTACTTTGAACGTTTCGGGCTCAATGCCACCGAGGTGCTCGATTCAGCCAAGCTCAACGGATCCGGTCACTTTCATTTCAAAACCCCGCTGGAATCAGCACCGGAGTTTTACCGCCTGCGCATCGACAAACGTTTCATCCACCTGGCCTCCGATTCAGCCAGAACGGTGACCGTCAAAGCTGATGCCACCCTGTTTGGAAAAGACTACACAGTGAGCGGATCGGCCGCGTGTTCACACATACAAACCTTGTCAAGGATGCAGGGAGAGACCTTGCACCGCACCGACTCCATCAGGCAGTTGTACAAGGATGGCCTTATTGATGGCACGGTCTATCAGGAAGCTTTGTTCAACCTCTTTGCCGTCCACAGAGAAAATGCCAAGTCGTTGATTTACGAGAACCCCTTGTCTCCGGCCGCCTATTTTGCCCTTTTCCAGCGGTTTTACGATTACCTGCTGTTCGATCCCTACGACGAGAACGACAACAAATGCTACGCGGCTGTAGCCACTTCCTGGAGAACGTATTACCCCGACGCCGACCGCACCAAGCACTTGGAAAACCTGACCCTTCCAGCCATGAAACAAATCAGGCAGGCTCGTAAAGCCAAAGATATCCAGGTGGTAGAGACCGACCTGGCCGGCTTCTTCGAAATCAACCTGCCCACCGTGTCACAGAAGCGGGTTGCATTGAGTTCACTTAAGGGACAGGTCATTCTGCTAGACTTCACCGCCTATCAAACAGATTTCGCACCCAGCCGCAACCTCTATTTCAGGGAACTCTACGACAGTTTCTCTGACAGGGGTTTTGCCATCTACCAGGTATCGTTTGATACGGACGAGCATTTCTGGAAAACCAGCGCCGCCAACCTTCCATGGACCTGCGTCAGGGAGACGGAAGGAGCCAGATCAGAGCTGTTCGGCACCTACAATATCACGCAGCTTCCCACCTATTTCCTGATCGACAGAGAGGGGTCAATTATAGCACGGGATGCGCAAGTCAAGGACCTATACAAGGAAATCAATGCACTGCTGTAAAAAATGTTTAAAAACAGCTAGCCGGACCTTGACAACCACGTAAATAATTTATACATTTGCACTTAGATAATGAGAGTTCCGGTCACGGCCGGAATTCTTTTTGTTTTTTAGTCAACCAAATTTAGTAAATAAAGGAGGATTCATCCATGGCAGTTAGCTACATGACCGAAGACGGTTACAAAAAATTACATCAAGAAATCGAGTACTTGGAGACGGTAGAACGCCCACGTATCTCTCAACAAATAGCCGAGGCTCGTGATAAGGGCGACTTGTCCGAAAACGCAGAGTACGACGCCGCCAAAGAAGCACAAGGCATGTTGGAAATGAAGATTTCCCAACTCAAGGAACTTTACGTCAACGCCCGTATCCTGGACGAAAGCCGTATCAACACCGACACTGTGCAGATATTGACCACGGTCACTCTGTTGAACGTCAAAACCAAGCAGGTATTTGACTACACCATTGTGTCCGATTCAGAGGCCAATCTGAAGGAACGTAAAATTTCTGTCAGCACCCCCATCGCCAAAGGCTTGCTAGGCAAACGTGAGGGCGAAGTGGTAGACATCACAGTCCCTGCTGGCGTCATAACACTGCAAGTACAAAAAATCGAACTCGCCAAATAACAACAGACCATGGCCAGTATTTTCAGCCGCATCGCCGCCGGAGAGATCCCTTGCTACAAGATCGCTGAAGACGAACGTTATTTTGCTTTCCTTGATATCAACCCTTTGACCAAAGGGCATACCCTTGTGATACCCAAACAAGAGGTCGATTACATTTTCGATTTGGCCGACGAAGAGTTGGCTGGTCTGCACCTTTTTGCCAAACGAGTGGCAGAAGCTATGAAGGCCAGCCTACCTTGCAAGCGCATAGGCATGGCTGTAATAGGCCTTGAAGTGCCCCACGCGCACATTCACCTCATACCTATCCAACGGGAATCGGACGTCTTGTTTTCCAATCCCAAACTCAAACTGGATCCAACAGAAATGGAGGCTATAGCGGCCTCCATCCGTGCTGCGTTGAAACCGTAATGGATTTCACGCAAGCCCATTCTTCTTTTTCAACAAATCTTTTGCTATCGTTTCAACTCATCTTTTGCTATCGTTTCAACTCATTCGTTGGCTGCCATCCTGAAGCCAATGGAACCCGCTTGTGACGTCGGTGTGTTGGATGCTCTGTGGCTGACCCTCAGCGTGCCCGTTTGGGTGTCAGCCCAGCCGCCTCCGCGTCTGATTTTCGTCGTCACGCCAGCATCAGCAGCCTCCAGATCGCTAAGCCCAACCGGATCGACGATAGATTGCGGAGAGAAGGCTGTGTACCAATCGGCGCACCATTCCCATACATTGCCGCTCATATCGTACAAACCCAGTTCGTTGGGTTGCTTGCCACCAACAGGTTGAGCAAAGTACAGCAAGCCTGCCTGGCTTTTGGTCGTCGCGTAATACCAGGCGACATCAGCAGGCACATTGCTACCGCTGTAAACCGTATGACTCGCACTATTCCCTCCTCTGGCAGCGTATTCCCATTGAGCTTCCGTTGGCAAATGACCACCAGCCCATCGGCAGTACTCGTTGGCACCATGCCATGTGACGTTGGTTACAGGATGGTTTTCAAACCCACTCACAGGAGCCCACTTCGACAATGCTGAATTGTAAGACAGGTTCCTGCTCGTGATTTCAACGTATTTGTAGGTCGACCCATCTGCGCCCACACCGGCAGCCGCGCTCGAAATCAAACGGCTGTTTAAGAATTGAGCATACTGAGTGGTTGTCACCTCGTATTTACCCAGTCGATAGGAACTCAAGATTACTTCATGAGCCGGCTTTTCATTGTCTCTCGCCACTTCTGCTTGTTCTGAAGTGGCACCCATGGTGAACGTCCCTCCTTGGATGGTTACGAAGTCCATCACAGGATTGACTGGAATAAACGCATACGCAATACCATAGTACACCGAGTCACTGACCCTTGCATACGCTCTGTATCGATACGTAGAATCAGGGCTGAGACCCGTCAATGTGGTTGAATAATCCGTTAATGATGCTGCACTAGGGATGTGGCGGCTGTTGACCAAGGTCGGTAGTGCAATGGTTGCAGAGAAACACAGACCCGCATCCTGCAATGTTCCCCCCTCGTTCTCCACCGTACAACGGATGGTGCCCGATGAAGCAGTCACCTGTTCGACCGGTAAGGTCTTGATGGTGACCGTCACTTTCTCTTCTTTTTCACAAGACTGGAACATAAGGCCTGACAAAAGGGCCAACGACAGGGGTAAGGCTCCAATAATACGGTGTCTGATGCACATCATAAGCAATCGGATAAGTTTTTCTGTATCTACCAACGAATTAGCTATGCAAAAGTAGGAAAAAACCCCCTCTCCCCACCCATGGTAAGGTTAATTATCGGAAAAAAAGAATGAATGTCCGCATTAACAAGATCAGGTTACTCAGACAGGGTCTACATCGAAGACCAATTGCACCGATCTAAACCTGGCATCGGCTTTCAACGCCTCTCTCTGTTGCAAAAGAAAACACTTGGCATCAGCCGCCGATTCGTCCAATCCCAGCTTCAACAAAAGTGACTGACGGTACTGATTACGAACCCTTCCAACCTGTGGCTG
The DNA here is from genome assembly GCA_012718945.1 of Bacteroidales bacterium. GTDB lineage: Bacteria > Bacteroidota > Bacteroidia > Bacteroidales > UBA1402 > UBA8389. Next base: position 50,605 of record JAAYBL010000106.1, on the reverse strand, counting down.
ATCGGGACCTAACAAACGATGGCCAAACCGCTCCCTGCAGGCCTCAGCGTAAAACAAGGCTGCCTGTCTAACGATTTGTTGGTCGATGTGCCTGAACGATAGATGAATGATGCGTCCGTAGGGAGGGTATCCAAAGAGCTGCCTGACCATCATCTCTTCATTGAAAAAGGCCGTGAAATCCTGGTTGACGACGTGCCGGATCACCGGATTGTCCGGACGACCTGTCTGAACAATCACCAACCCTTGACGATCCCTTCGGCCGCCTCGTCCACCAACCTGAGCCATCAGCTGGAAGGCGCGTTCATGGGCCCTGAAATCTGGAAATGCCAGCATCTGGTCGGCATTCAACACACCAACCACGCGCACCCGGCTAAAATCCAATCCCTTGGAGACCATTTGCGTGCCAATCAGCACCTGGGCCTCTCCTTTCTGAAAACGGTCCAACAAACGTGTAAAAGCCCCGGATGCCCGGGTCGTGTCGGTATCCATCCTGATGGTGGAAATGCCAGGGAAACGTACCTTGACCTCCTCTTCCACTTGTTCCGTGCCAAAACCCAGGGGAGACGGCTTGGGTTCACCACATGAGGGGCAACGGGTAGGCAGCGCTTCCTCGTAACCACAGTAATGACAGGCTAGACGACCATGATATTTGTGGTAAGTAAGCGCCACGTCACATTGAGGACATTTGGGTACCCAGTCGCAAACCTTGCACGTGACCATAGGGGCAAATCCGCGGCGATTTTGAAAAAGGATTACCTGATCACCGGCTTCAAAAGCAGCCTCCATGGCCTCCAACAAGGGTGGCGACAACAAGGACTTCATCTTTTTACGACGCTTGAGGTCTTTGGTGTCCACCGCTTCCACACGGGGCAGGCTAGCGTCTGCATACCGGAAAAACAATTCGGCCAACCCATAACGACCAGCCTTACAGTGGGCATACGACTCAAGAGACGGCGTTGCCGTACCTAGCAAGGTTTTGGCACCATGCCTGGCCGCCAACACCATGGCTGCATTACGCGCGTGATACCTGGGAGCCGGATCCTGTTGCTTGTAACTGCTGTCGTGCTCCTCATCAACAACAACCAATCCCAGGTTGTGATAGGGCAGCAAAACCGCCGACCTGGCACCTAGGACGACCTTGCACCCGTTTTGACGACCCACCTGACGCCAGACATCCAACCGTTCCCGTACATTCAGGCCCGAATGATAGATGCCCAACTCATCCCCGAAAACCCGCTTAAGCCTATAGGCGAGCTGAGTGGTCAGAGCGATTTCAGGCACCAGCATCAACGCTTGTTTGCCTTGTTCAATACAGTCCTTGATTAAGTGGATATAGAGTTCCGTTTTGCCTGAAGCGGTGTACCCGTGCAACAAACAGACCGGATACTGGTTGAACTGATCGTTGATCGAAGCCAACGCTTTGTTTTGAGGCTCATTGAGCAGAGCCGGTGCTTGCAATGGTTGTGCTTCCATAGAAGGCTCGGCTGGTATCGACCTGATCTCCAGCAATCCTCGTTCAACCAACGCTTTCAACTGTGCACCCGTCGCATTGGATTGATCAAGCAAAGTGCGCTTTTCTATGCCCTTCTGCAAAATAGGCTCCTCTGAAGAATGCGTCAGCATGTTGGTCAAAAACACGTTTAGCAGGTGAGCTTGTTTTTTGGCTTTGGTCAGTTGTGGCAACACTTCGAGCAACAACTCGGGCGAGTCAGCGTATTCTGCTCCAGGATAAACAACATCAACCAGGCGTTGGGTACCACGATCCAACTGATCGGCGTCCGCCTCCGAGGGTTTGAGGCCAGCCGGCAACGCCGCATTCATCACCTCACCCAAAGTACAACAATAATAGGCAGCAATCCAGGACCAAAACGCCAGGGTCTCCTCTCCCAACAAGGGTTCAGTGTCCAACTGATCAATCAAGGATTTTAGACGGCCCTTTGCCGGCTTATTACCGTGCAGGCCCATGACAACACCTGTCACTTGTTTGTTGGCCCCCAGAGGCACCAGCACTCGACAACCAACAGCCAGGGATGGTTGAAAAACCGGAGGAACCAGGTAGGTGAAAGATCCCTCCAGTGGCAACGGGAGCAGCACATCGGCGTAGAGAACATCCATCAGAAAGCCAGGGTTGCCGTCAACGGATAATGATCGGATATTTTTACCTTATCCAACCCCACATCGACGATGGTTATCTCGGGAGAGTGCAGGATGTAGTCAATCCTGAATAAGAAGTAGCTTTCATGGAACGTATGCCCCCAACCTTTACCCTGTTCCACCCAGACATCCCGCAAGCCTTTGCAAATGGTATGATAAACGTATGAGCCGGGGGCATCGTTGAAATCCCCACAGACGATAACAGGGTGCGTACATTGAGCTATTTCAGCGGCCACGGCTCTGGCCTGTCCAGCGCGTATGGACGTTGCGTACCCCACTTTGGACCCCAGCATCTTGGCCACATCTGTCAGTTCTTCCGTCTCCGTATTGGTGATCAGTTTGGTGTACCTGTCTTTTTCCTTAGGATTGAGCTTGTTGGATTCCAAGTGGTTGTTGATAACGGTCAAGGTATCGCCATCAATCTTGATGTCATATCGATAAGAGGAGTTCGACAGGCTTTCGTAGTCGATGCGGTATTTGGATATAATGGGGTATTTTGACAAACACACCACCGAAAAACGGCCATCAGAGGCACCAGAAGCAACATAGGGATACGCCTTAAGGGCTTTTTTTGTCTTTTTATTGGTCAATCCGTTTCTGACAAATCCCTCACCCACTTCCTGCAAGCAAATGATGTCCGCGTCCGATTCAGCCAGAAAATCAACTATCGGATGAAGACCGCCATCGGAAGGGTCCTTGACAAAATCAAGATTCATTACATTGAATGTCAACACCTTTATCGATCGTTCACCTGCCTCTTCAGAACCTGTGTTGAGGGGAAACCAGGCACGGTGAGACCCCCAGGTCAACAGAATGCCGGCCAAAGAAATCAAAATCCATCCTTTGAAACGAATCAGCCAATACAGCACGAAAGCGAGATTGGCTAGGGCCAACACGGGGAAAGCGTAACCCAACAACGACAACAGAGGCGTTTTGGATGGATTGAACACGTACCCATATCCGGTGAGCAAGAGTAGGAGGACAACCCCAATGTTGGCGGTAAACAGCACAGAGTGCAGTAACTTGTATAAGGTGCGGCCCAGTTTGGAGGAGGGTTGTTTCGACGGCTTGCCTGACTTTTTTTTCATGCCTGAAATTCTATTCGTCGTTGGTCAACGTTGTTCAATTCACATGCACTCAGCGATTGCTGCGGTTGCTGAAATCAAACAACAGTTTTTTCTCATCCTTGGTCAAACTATCGTAACCAGACTGCTTCACTTTGTCAAGAATAGTATCAAGTTGCTGCTCATCAGCCCTTTTCTTATCCCTGTACGCCTGGTCAACATCGACTGTCGAACGGTTGACTGTTTCCTTTTTGGGTCGACGGTACGTCACCTTCATGTTAGGTTGCTTACGCCGTTTAGGTCCGGTGTTCCGTTTGAAGCGTAAGGAACCTTTGTCGGCCCAAGCGGCCAAATTGAAGCCTCTTCGGCTGGTCAGACCCACCAACACCCCATACAAAGCACCCCCAAGGTGGGCCAATCCCACACCCATGGAAGCCTGATTGAAGCCCAGGAGATCGAGGGCAATCATGACCAAGGCGATGTATTTCAATTTGACGGAACCAAGTACAAACAGAGAAATAGGCTCATCAGGCCTATACACAGCCACAGCCACACACAAGGCCATGATGGCAGCTGAAGCACCGATGAGCGGGGCTTGAAGAATGGTCTCACCGGCTGGAGCCAACCAGGTGTTTCCTGCCATAAATAGCAAACCTCCAGCCAGTCCACCGACCAGGTAGTGCACCACCAGCTGAATGCCGGAAAACCAACGTTGAAACAACAAGCCGAAGAAGTACAACCACAGCATGTTCATAAACAAATGCATGAGGTCGTAATGGACAAACGCATAGGTAAACAACGTCCAGGGACGCTGAAGTAAGGCAGGGAACGTTGCCGGAACCAATAACCAATCCAGCCAGGCTTTGTCTCCCAGTCTGAACAAAGCCAACACACCTACAATGAGCCGTAGCAGGAGAAAAATACCCGTGTTGATAAAAATCAACTTGGTGACCACACTGCCCTGACGGTAAAACACCATCAGCCTATCCCAAAAAGAAGCCATTGCCTATTCCTTTCTTTTTCCAGTGACGAATCAGGAAAAAACCAAACAACATGCCGCCCAGGTGAGCGAAGTGTGCCACGTTGTCTCCAGACACCCTGGAGACGCCGGCAAAAAATTCAATCACGCCATACCCGATGACCATGTACTTGGCCTTGATGGGAATAGGGATGAACATAATGAACAAGGGGGCGTTGGGGAAAAGCATACCGAACGCCAACAAGATACCGAACACGGCGCCAGATGCACCCACGGTAAGCATGCGATCCAAGAGCTGCTCCTTGGCTGCCACCACCATGTCTGAGGGGTAAATAACTCCCTCCACGATGTTCAGGTATCGGCTCAACACGGTACTGTCGCCATTGACCAGGTAATCGTCAACAGCCTGTAAGAAAGGCCTCAAATCGACGTACCAGGCTGCCTGTTGAACCAAACCGGCACCAACACCTGTGATGAGGTAGAAAAGCAGGAAGCGTTTGGGACCCCACACCTGTTCAATCACGCGACCAAAAATAAAGACCGCAAACATATTGAACAGGATGTGTGAAAAGCTACCTGAATCGTGCATGAACATGTAGGTCAGCAACTGGGTGGGGAAGAATTGGCTGGAACCAATATAGTGCAGACCCAGGACATCGTTCAAATCAATGCCAGTCCGTCTGAGCACGACTGTGGCCAGCCAAAGCAGCGCATTGACAATGATCAGGTTTTTGGTAACCACTGGCACATTGGCCATAAACCCTTGTGAAGAACGATATTGACCCATATGAAAACCAAGGAAATAGGGCTTGGAACAGCCAAACCCGGTAGACAAAAGTACAAAAAAGGACCATCAATGAGGGAAGAAAACAGTTTTTTCACAAAAAAACCAGCTAAGCCCCAAAAAATCAGTACTTTTTTCTTGTTTGATTAAAAATTAGCCTACATTTGCCTCTATGATTATATGAACGTAACCCCCTATTGTTTAACTTTATACATCATTACCATGAACAAAGCACAATTGATTGGTGCCATGGCCGAAAAGGCTGGTTTGAGCAAAGTTGACGCCAAGAAAGCATTGGATGCTTTCATCTGTAGTGTAGCCGACACCATGAAGAAAGGTGACAAGGTTGCCTTGGTCGGTTTCGGTACGTTCTCTGTCGTGAAAAAGACGGCTCGCAAGGGTATCAACCCAGCCACCCGCAAGCCCATCACGATCCCTGCAAAGAAAGTCGTCAGGTTCAAAGCCGGATCAGACCTGTCTGCCGGTCTCTAAGCACCGCTACCCCATTTACCGAAAAGAAGCTGCCTGACAACAGCTTCTTTTTGTTTACCGGCCTACCTTGTCGCATGGGTGTTTTTTTCTACCTTTGCCCTCCGATTGAACGAAAACATCATGACCATCAACCAACTACTTGAACAAAAGCTGTCGGCCGCCATCGAGGCCCTGTATGGACAACAACCGGTAGGCCAACCCTTGCAACTACAACCCACCCGGAAAGAATTCACGGGCGACTTCACCGTCATCGTTTTCCCCTTGACCCGTCTATCCAGAAAGAAACCGGAAGACACCGGGGAGGAAATCGGGCAATGGCTGGTTGCCAACACCCCTGAAATCAAAGCCTACAACGTCATCAAAGGCTTTCTCAACCTCACATTGGACAGTGCTTGCTGGTTGAACAAACTCAACGAAGCCCTCGATCAGCCCCGTTTTGGCTTGAAATCGGCCGGCCCCGACGCACCCCTTGTCATGGTGGAATTCAGTTCACCCAATACCAACAAACCTCTGCACCTGGGCCACGTTCGCAACAACCTGTTGGGTAGCAGTCTGTGCCGCCTACTTGAAGCCGATGGCAACAAGGTGTTCAAGACCAATATCGTCAACGACAGAGGTATCCACATCTGCAAATCCATGTTGGCCTGGCAGAAATGGGGCGAGGGCGAAACCCCGGCTTCATCCGGCAAAAAAGGCGACCATTTGGTCGGTGATTACTACGTAGCGTTCGACAAACACTACAAACAGGAAATTGCCGCTCTCATGGAGCAGGGCATGACCAAGGAAGCTGCCGAGGCAGCCTCCCCCTTGATGGCTGAAGCCCGCGGCATGCTCCTGCGCTGGGAAGCCGGAGATCCCGAGGTCAGGCAACTTTGGGCAACCATGAACGAATGGGTCTACAACGGCTTTGACGAAACCTACCGCAAACTGGGTGTGGCTTTCGACAAGATATACTATGAATCACAGACCTACCTGCCTGGTAAGGATAAAGTGCTGGAAGGGTTGGATAAAGGCCTGTTCATCCGCAAGGAGGACGGTTCCGTCTGGGCCGATCTGACAGCAGAAGGATTGGATCAAAAGGTACTGCTCAGGGCCGATGGCACGTCTGTGTACATGACCCAGGACATTGGCACGGCTGCCCTCCGTTTCGCCGAGTACCCCATCGACAAGATGGTCTACGTGGTGGGGAACGAACAAAACTACCATTTCCAGGTGTTGTCCATCCTGCTGGACAAATTGGGCTTTTCCTGGGGTAAAGACCTCGTTCACTTTTCCTACGGCATGGTCGAACTGCCAGAGGGCAAGATGAAATCAAGGGAAGGCACCGTGGTCGATGCCGACGACCTGGTTGAGGAAATGGTCACTACCGCCAGGGATACCTCCAGGGAATTGGGTAAACTGGATGGACTCAGCAACGAGGAAGCCGAAGCCATTGCCGTCATGGTAGGGTTGGGGGCACTCAAATACTTCATCCTCAAAGTAGACCCACGCAAGAACATGACGTTCAACCCCAAGGAATCCATCGACTTCAATGGAAACACGGGGCCCTTTATTCAATACACCCACGCTCGTATCCGCTCGGTGCTGCGCAAGGCCGAAGCATCAGACATTCAACTCCCCGCAGCCGCCCCATTGGTGGACGACCTCTCGGAAAAAGAGTTGTACCTGATTCGTCTGCTCAACGCCTTCCCCGACACAGTCAGCGAAGCCGCCCAAGCCTACAGTCCTGCGGTCGTGGCCAATTATTTGTACGACCTGGCCAAGGAATACAACCAGTTCTACCACGACTACTCCATCCTGAAAGAAGAAAACGCCGACAAGCGCACCATTCGCCTGTTGTTGTCAGAATTGACAGGCAGGGTGCTGAAAAACGGCATGGGTCTATTGGGCATCGACGTTCCTGAGCGGATGTAAGGCCTGCACATCATTCCAGGTCTTTTTGCGGCAAACAAAAAGGGTAACATTTTTTAACGTCAACACCTCGGCAAGTCCCCGCAGAAAAGACCTACCTTTGGGCAACAAACCCCCAATGGTATGAAAATCTCCTTCCACGGCGCCGCCGGCACAGTAACCGGTTCGAAGCACCTGCTCCGCTTGAAAAATGGTCCCACCATTCTACTGGATTGTGGCATGTTCCAAGGCATGGGGAGCGACACCTCTGTCATGAACGAAGAACTGGGTTTCGAAGCATCCCAAGTGGATTATGTCTTCCTCTCCCATGCCCACATCGACCACTCCGGACTCTTGCCCTTGTTGGTCAAACAGGGTTTCAGCGGACGCATCTTTGGCTCATCTGGCACCTTGGATATGACGGAAATCCTACTCAGGGACTCTGCCTTTATCCAATCGGCTGATGCCCGATTCCTGAACAAGAAACGTCAACCCAACCAACAGCAGGAGGAACCGCTTTACACCCTCGAAGACGTGGAAGCCACCCTGGCCTGTTTCGAATCCATCCAGGTAGACAAGCCTACCCGCATCGACAGCGCTGTGGAAGTGACCCTGTATGATATCGGGCACATTCTGGGAGCAACGACTATTTTCCTCGAACTCAAAGAAGAAGGCCGCAACATCCGTCTGGCCTACAGTGGAGATGTGGGCCGCTATGGTGACCCTATCCTCAAGTCGCCGGCCATTTTTCCACAAGCCGACTACATCATCATCGAGTCGACCTACGGCGATAGGCTGCACGACAAGGTGGACACCACCCCTGAACATATCAAGGAAATTATCGAGGAAGTATGCGTAGGCAAACGGGGCAAGCTCATCATCCCCGCCTTTAGTGTGGGGCGTACCCAGGAACTGCTGTATGCCTTAAACGAACTGGAACTCGATTACCGTCTGCCCGATGTAACCTATTACGTGGACAGCCCCCTCTCAACCAAGGCAACTCAGGTAGTGAAAAGCCACCCCGAATGCTTCAACAAGTCGGTGCAAAAACTCATGAAGTACGATAAGGACCCCTTCGATTTCAAGGGCCTGCATTACATCGAAGACAAACGCGCCTCACAAGCCTTGAACAGCACCGAACAGCCTTGTGTCATCATCTCCGCTTCTGGTATGGCCGAAGCCGGCCGGGTGAAACACCACATCGCCAACAGCATCAGCAACCCAAGAAACGGCATCTTGCTGGTTGGCTATTGTGAAAAGAACACCCTGGGAGCCCGTCTGAAAGAAAGGCCTGACGAAGTCACTATTTACGGAGATACTTTCCCGGTCAAGGCGGACATTTACTCCATCGAATCCATGTCGGCCCATGCCGACTACAACGACCTTAGCCAGTACCTGTCCACGCAGGATCCGGACGAGGTGAGCAAGGTTTTCGTTGTCCATGGCGAACCAGCCTCACAGGACGCCTTCAAGGACAGGCTCCTGAAAAAAGGATTTCACGATGTGGTGATACCCACCATGCACGAAACCTTCAGCCTTTAACGTTTTCAACAGGACTGCCACACCCGGCAAATCAAAAAAAATCCTAAATTCTCCTGTCACCCGTTAAACCCTCAGCTTGCTGAGGGCTCAAACGGTGTGAAGATTGTTTTGAGTTAACACAAACCTATGCACCATTCCTTTTCTACCCTGTTGATTGGCGTTGCCTGTCTGTTCTCCTCGTTTTCAGTTTCAGCGGCTCAGCCGTCTACCGGCACAGTGACCGGAGTTATTCAGGATGCAGTGTCACAAATCCCCATTGATTTTGTACATGTCACGCTGTTTAAAGAAGCCAATACGGTGCCTCTTACATCGGTCTCTTCGGCCGAAGACGGCTCCTTTCGTTTCGACAACCTGCAAGCGGGAAACTACCGCATAGAAGCCTCTTTATTGGGTTACAAACCACTCAAACAGACTTTTAGCGTCACCGCCGGACAACCGGTCAGTCTGGGGGTGCTCAAGCTGCAGCCAGACGCCAGACAACTGGCGGCCGCCGAAGTGACGGGCATTCGCTCAGCCATGCGCATGGATATTGACAAACGGGTGTTTTCGGTCGACCAAAGCATCGCCTCGGCCGGTGCCAGCGCCAGCGATGTCCTCAAAGACATTCCATCGGTAGAAGTTGACCAGGAAGGCTCCGTTTCCCTGCGCAACAGCAGCAACGTCACCATTTGGATCAACGGCAAGCCAGCCGGCCTCAACTCAGACAACCAGGCGCAGGTGTTGGAACAAATGCCAGCCGAAAGTATCGATAAAATCGAAGTTGTCACTAACCCCTCTTCCAAGTTCAGCGCCGAAGGCACAGCCGGTATCATCAACATCGTTTTGAAAAAAGACAGGAAAGCCGGTTATTACGGCAGCCTTCGCGCCGGTGTCAGTGATCCATTCGGGTACGATTATGGCGCCAATCTGATGTATAGCAGTCCCAAAATCGATGCCTACACCACCTTGGGCAGAAGGCGTCACGGGAACCAGGGAACGGGTGAAAGTCGCCGGGAAACCTACACCACCAACCCCCTGAGTTTATTGACCGATACCTCCACCCTGATCTCAGACACCGATCGGGATTTCAACATGGGCGGCCTCTTTTTCAGGGGTGGTGTTGACTATCACTTGACACCCAACCACTCACTGAGTTTGTCGGGTTTTGCCATGAAGGGCGAAAGGGGCTTCGATAGTGAAATAGGGTATGATTATTTCCTGGCAGATGGATCGGCTTCACGGTATGTAGACAGAACGTCCAACAGCACCAGCGGACATACCAATATGGAAGTCACCCTTGATTACCAGTGGGAAATCGGAGAGGAGCACCGCTTTCAAACCAATCTTTCATACGGCAAACGTGCCATGAGCGATAAGATCGATTTCACCCAAACTGAAACCAGAACCGATGGCGTACTGGTCGCCCCCACTGTCCAACTCCAGACCGGCGACGGCGGTCACACCGACTGGGAATTCCAGGCCGATTACACCAACCAACTGAGTGAACGCTTCAGGGTGGAAGCCGGTTTGAAAAGCGATTGGACGGTCAGGACCAGCGGGAACACCATTTTCAATGTGGCCAACCCCCTACCTGGTCAGCTTCCCGACTACAACAACGAGTTTGACTACGACGAAAAAATTCATGCAGCCTACGCCACTTTCACTGGCAAAGGCTGGGGTGGATTTGGCTACCAACTAGGATTGAGGGGCGAATACAGCGACATTGCCTTTATCTCGACCATCGCCCCCTCAGGCAACAATCTTGACAAAGGTAAACACTACCTTGACCTATTTCCCAGCGTCTTCCTTTCGTACACCATCAAAGAAGGATTTGACCTGCAACTGAATTACAGCCGCCGTATCAACAGGCCCAGGGGACGCAGCCTCAATCCTTTCACAGACATCTCCGACTCCACCAACATCCGCTTTGGCAACCCCGACCTCGCTCCCGAGTACGCCAACGCCTTTGAGCTCAACGCCATCCGAGTGCTGGACAACCACACTCTCTCAGCCTCGGCTTATCACAGGATGGCCTCTTCCGTGATTCAGGAAATCCGTTACCTGGACAACGGCATCATCTATCAGACGCCGGACAATGTCACAAGTTCCACCTCCAGCGGACTGGAGCTCATTGCCAAAGACCGATTGACCAAATGGTTGGAAACGACTTCCACCGTTAACGTCTATCACACACACCTCAACGGTTTCACCTACAAGGGAAACGACTACAAAGGATCAGAAGGCTTCTCCTGGAACGCCAGGATTAACAGCACCTGGCTAATGAGCCCCAGCCTCACCGGCCAGCTTTCCGGTTTTTATAACGCACCCAGGGTCATGGCACAGGGACGTACCAAAAGCAATTATACCGTTGACGCCGGCTTGAGAAAAAGCTTCCTGGATCGTAGCCTCCTGGTGGCCGTCAATGCCAGGAATCTCCTGAACTCCTTCAACTTTTCTTCCACCAGCTTTGGCCCTGGCTTTTATCAGGAAAGCAAGAACCAATTCTTTGGACGTACCCTACAATTGACCGTCACCTGGAATTTTGGGAATATGAAACCCAAACAGAAGAAACCAAACGGAGAAAACGGTGATGGCGATGCCGGCATGGGCGGAGGAATGGATAGTGGCATGGACGGTGGCTTTTGACACGCAGTCTCAGCCTCCTCTTTGAGGCCGACTTGACAGGCGGAGCCACTTGTAACCAGATTTCTAAACATTATTCATTATTTATACGCATAATTGCATATTAATACGCATAAATAGGGGTAAAGAACGAAAATTGTTGCATTAATGAATTAAATTTCGTTATTTTGCGGCCGATTTAATCGATATCCTCCATCTATGTCTGAAGCAGCAACCATCACCTCGCTCGAACAGGTGGTCATCCGGTTTTCCGGTGACTCGGGCGACGGCATGCAATTGACCGGAAGTCTGTTCTCCAACCTGTCAGCCATCTACGGCAACGAGATTTCCACCTTTCCCGACTATCCCGCAGAAATCCGTGCCCCTCAGGGTACGCTAAGCGGAGTCTCCGGCTACCAGGTACACGTCGGATCAAAAAAAGTGTACACGCCCGGCGACCTGGCCGACGTGCTCATCGCCATGAATCCGGCAGCACTCAAAGTCAACAAGGCCAACATCAAGCCCAACGCCATTGTCATTGCTGATGCCGATACCTTCGACACCAACAACCTGGAAAAAGCCGGCTTCAAGACAGACAATCCATTTGAAGAACTCAACCTGAAGGGCATCCAGCTCATCATGGCCCCCATCAGCAGCATGGTGAAAGACAGTCTGGTCGATAGTGAGATGGACAACAAGAGCATCCTACGCTCCAAAAACATGTTTGCCCTTGGCTTGCTCTGCTGGCTCTTCAATACGCCCATTGACAGGGCTATGCACCTGCTCGAAAACAAATTCAAGAAAAAGCCGGCCATCCTGAAAGCCAACCTCAAGGTGTTGGCCGATGGGTACAACTACGGACATAACACCCACAGCAGCGTATCCACCTATCACGTCAACCCCACGGTCATGCCTAAAGGCACCTACACCGACGTGAAAGGCAACCAGGCCACAGCCTGGGGTTTGATTGCTGGTGCAGAAAAAGCGGGTTTACCCCTGTTCCTGGGTAGCTACCCCATCACACCTGCCACCGAAATCCTACATGAGCTGGCAGCACGCAAAGATCTTGGCGTCAAAACCTTCCAGGCAGAAGATGAAATTGCCGGCGTCTGTACAGCCATCGGAGCCAGTTTTGCCGGCAACCTTGGTGCCACGTCAACATCAGGTCCAGGCCTTGCCCTCAAGAGCGAAGCTATCGGCCTTGCTGTCATGGCAGAATTACCCCTGGTGGTAGTCAATGTCCAACGCGGCGGTCCCTCAACCGGGCTGCCCACCAAGACCGAGCAAGCCGACCTGTTACAAGCCTTATACGGACGCAACGGTGAAAGCCCTTGCATCGTCCTGGCTGCCAGCACACCAGCCAACTGTTTCGACTATGCCTTCATGGCGTGCAAACTGTCCATCGAGCACATGACCCCCGTCATTCTGCTCACCGATGGTTTCCTGGCCAACGGCTCATCCGCCTGGCGCTTGCCTTCCCTTGATACCTATCCCGCCATCAAACCACCCTATGTGCATGCCGAGATGCAAGCCACCTGGAAACCCTACCTGCGCAACGAGGAAAACCTGGTACGCTATTGGGCCATCCCAGGCATGAAAGGTTTCTCCCACCGTGTTGGAGGCCTTGAAAAAGACAACTGCAGCGGGTGTATCTCCACCAATCCGGACAATCACGAACTGATGGTCAAACAGCGTCAAGCCAAGGTAGACAATGTCGCCAAAGTAATACCACCAGTCGAAGTTTTGGGCGATCCTGATGCCGACTTGCTGGTCGTAGGCTGGGGCGGCACATTCGGACACCTATATTCAGCTGTGAATGAATTAAACAACCAGGGACAGAAAGTGGCATTGGCTCATTTCAACTACATAAGTCCGCTACCGGCTAACACAGCCGAGGTTCTGCGTCGCTACAAGACTATTACCGTCTGCGAACTAAACAACGGTCAATTCGCCGGTTACCTGCGTTCAAAAGTAGAAGGCATCACCCTCCAGCAATACAATAAAATTGAGGGACAACCCTTTACCGTCAACGAACTGACCACCTACCTGAAAACCCTCTTAGAAAAGTAATCATGGAACCCATCCAATATAAACCCGCCGATTTTAAAAGCAACCAGGATGTCCGCTGGTGTCCGGGCTGTGGTGATTATGCCATGTTGAACAGCCTGCAGAAGGCCATGGCTGAACTGGGTGTTTCACCCGAACAGACCGTTGTCGTGTCTGGTATCGGTTGTTCAAGCCGCCTCCCCTATTACGTCAACGCCTATGGCATGCACACCATCCATGGCAGAGCCTCTGCCATTGCTTCCGGTGTCAAGGTAGCCAATCCTGACTTGACTGTCTGGCAAATTACCGGTGACGGCGACTGTTTGGCCATTGGTGGCAACCACTTCATTCACGCTGTACGCAGGAACGTCAACCTGAATATTCTACTGTTCAACAATGAAATTTACGGATTGACAAAAGGCCAGTATTCTCCCACGTCGAAGAAAGGCTTTGTGTCAAAATCCTCGCCCTATGGCACGGTAGAAGAACCATTCAGCCCCTCCCAACTCACCTTGGGCGCCAGAGGTTCCTTTTTTGCCAGGACCTTGGACATTGACCTTAAAACCGCTCAGGATGTGCTGCTTCAAGCCGCCAAACACAAGGGTTGCGCCGTTGTCGAGGCCTTGGTAAACTGCGTCATTTTCAACGATGGCACGCACAAAAATCTTTCTGACAAGGCGTTCAGAGCCGACCGCACCATCGTACTCAAGCATGGAGAACCCATGATCTATGGAGCCAACAACGAAAAAGGGCTGATTATTGATGGTTTCAACCTCAAGTCAGTGACATTGGGTGAAAATGGCATCACCGAAAAAGACATCCTGGTACACGACGCTCACTGCCAGGATCCTACCCTGCACTTCAAGCTCGGCAACATGAAGGGTGATTTACCTGTCGCCCTGGGTGTCATCCGCTCTGTAGAACAACCCACCTATGACCAGGCTGTTGTAGAGCAGATTGCCGACGTCCAAGCAAAACGCCCCGCCAGAACGCTGGAAGCTTTCCTGCACACCCTTGAAACCTGGGAGATTGATTGATCCATGGGATTGCGCTACGCTGTTATAGGAACGGGAGCCTTGGGCGGATACTTCGGTGGCAAACTGGCCAACGCAGGCCATGATGTGCACTTCTTGTTCCATAGCGATTATTCCCATGTGGCTGCCCATGGTTTAAAAGTGGAATCGGTGAATGGCAATTTTCACCTGCACCCCATCAACGCCTATCAACACACGGCAGACATGCCAACTTGTGACGTAGTACTGGTTTGTTTGAAAACCACGAGCAATCACTTGTTGAAAGACCTCCTGCCACCTCTTTTAAAGCCCACCACCCTCGTCATTCTGGTTCAAAATGGTCTGGGTATGGAAGAGCGTCTGGCACAAGCCTTCCCTAACATCAGCATCGCTGGTGGCTTGGGCTTTATTTGTGCCTCCAAACGCGGTCCTGGCCTCATCGAGCACATGGACTACGGCAAACTCACCCTGGGCCTCTATAAGCACGAAGAAAGGGACGACAACGACCGTGAGGCAGTTGACCAATCATTGTTGCGGACCGTTGTGGCTGATTTCAACGAAGCGGGCGTGGAAAGCCACTACAGTAGCGATCTGGCCTTGGCACGCTGGAAAAAACTGGTGTGGAATGTGCCCTACAATGGGCTCTGCGTTGTGCTGAACAGCAGCACCGATCAACTGATGAACCAGCCCCATAGTCTGGCTATTCTCAGGGAACTGATGCTGGAGGTTATCGCAGGGGCCAGGGCTTGCGGCCATGACATTGACGACAGTTTCGCTCAGGCCATGCTGGATTCAACCCGCACCATGACGCCCTATGCCCCCAGCATGAAACTGGATTTCGACTTCAAGCGACCCTTGGAAATCGAAGCTATCTACTCGAATCCTATCCAAGCTGCCGCAGCTGCCGGGCAGTCTCTCCCCCGCATTCAGCAGCTCGAACAGCAACTTCACTACATTCAGTCTACTTATTTAGGCTAAAACAATTGATAGGTAAGACACTCCCGTGCCTCTCTGCTCCATCAATCAGGCACCAAAATCGTCGAACATCAACATTTCCTTTGGCACACCCAGGTTGTCAAGCATAACCTTCACCGCGTTGGCCATGGGGCCAGGTCCGCACATGTAGTACTCGATGTCTTCGGGAGCTTCATGGGTCGACAAGTAGTTGTCGAGAATCACCTGATGGATGAAGCCTACATAACCGGTCCAGTTGTCCTCAGGACGGGGTTCGCTCAAGGCAATATTGAACGTGAAATTGGGGAAAGCCTTTTCGATGGCCCTGAAATCCTCTTCGTAGAAAATCTCATTTTTTGAACGGGCACCGTACCAGTACGAGATCTTGCGGTCTGTGGTCTTGAGCGTGTGGAAAAGGTGCAACAGGTGTGAACGCAGGGGCGCCATTCCGGCACCACCGCCGATGTACAGCATTTCACGCTTGGTATCGAGGATGTGGAACTCACCGAAGGGACCGGAAATAGACACCTTATCGCCTGGTTTGCGGGAGAAAATATAGGAGGAGCAGATACCTGGATTCACGTCGGCCCAACCGCCCTTGGCCCTGTCGAAGGGAGGTGTGGCGATGCGGATGTTAAGCATGACGATATTCCCCTCTGCCGGATGGTTGGCCATGGAATAAGCCCTGTAGGTAGGCTCGGGATTGGACATATGCAAACCCCAGAGTTTGAACTTGTCCCATTCGGGTTTGAAGCGATCATCCACATCCATGTCCTTGAAGTCGACGTCAATGGCCGGCACGTCAATCTGGATGTAACTACCTGACTTGAAGTTGAGTGTTTCGCCTTCGGGCAACTTGACCACAAACTCCTTGATGAAAGAAGCTACATTGTGGTTGGACACCACCTCGCACTCCCACTTCTTGATGCCCATGATTTCTTCGGGCACCTTGATTTTCAAATCTTCACGAAGCTTGACCTGGCAACCGAGGCGCCAATGCTCCTGCACCTGCTTGCGGGTAAAGAATCCCGTTTCCGTAGGCAGTATCGTACCGCCGCCTTCCAAAACCTGGCATTTGCACATACCACAGGTACCGCCACCTCCGCAGGCCGAAGGCAAGAAAATCTTGTTGTTGCCAAGCGCTGACAGCAGGCTGCTGCCTGGTTCGGCCATCACCTCTGTTTCCTCGTTAATGGTCACTTTGATGTCACCGGCAGGGGTGAGTTTTTTCTTGATATACAGCAAGAGGCTGACCAAGGCCAACATGACTGCCAGGAAAATAATCAATCCGAATAGAATGACGAGCACGTCAATAGCTAATACGATCATTGTCTATATCTTATAGTTTAATACCCATGAAGCCCATAAAGGCCAGACCCATTAAGCCGGCGATGATAAAGGTGATACCCAGTCCACGTAAAGGAGCAGGCACCTTGGAATACTTGAGGTGTTCCCTGATAGCAGCCATGCCCAGAATGGCCAACAACCAACCAATACCCGAACCCAGGGCGTAAACCGTGGATTCACCCAAGGAGTCGAAGTTGCGTTGTTGCATGAACAAGGAGGCTCCCAGAATGGCACAGTTCACCGCAATCAGGGGCAGGAAAATACCCAGCGAAGCGTACAAGGCCGGTGCAAATTTTTCCACCACCATCTCCAGAATCTGGACGATGGAAGCAATGATGGCGATAAAGAGAATAAAGCTTAAGAAACTTAGATCCATGCCGGCCAACTGAGGGCTGATCCAGGCCATGGCACCTTCCTTAAGGATATAGGTATGCAGCAGGTAGTTCACCGGCACGGTGGCTACCAGCACAAAAGTCACGGCAATGCCCAGTCCCATGGACGTCTTGACCGTCTTGGAAACGGCCAGGTACGAGCACATGCCCAGGAAGTAGGCAAATATCATGTTGTCGACAAAAACCGACTTGATAAACAGATTCAGCAGATCCATGATTGGTTGTGTTTAAGCGGTGGTTGTCAGATTATTTTTCCTGGAGTTCCTTGCGGATGGACCGCTGTACCCAAATGATGCAGGCCACGACGATCAATGCCATAGGAGGCAGGATCATCAGACCATTGTTCGCGTAACCGGCGTCGTAAAAAGACTGCGGTATCACCTTGATGCCAAACAGGCTGCCAGACCCCAACAACTCGCGCACAAAACCGACAATGAACAGAACGATGGCGTAACCCATGCCGTTGCCAATACCGTCAAGGAAAGAATCGAAGGGTTTGTTGCCCAAGGCAAAGGCTTCCAGTCGACCCATCAGGATGCAGTTGGTAATAATGAGACCCAAGAAGACGGACAGCGACTTCCACATCTCATAGGCGAAAGCCTTGAGCACTTGCTCGACAATGATGACCAGGGTGGCCACTACGACCAGCTGTACAATGATGCGGATACGGTTGGGGATGCCATTCCTCAGAAAGGAAACAATCAAATTGGAGAAGGCGGTAACAATGACCACGGAGAGACCCATGACCAACGCCGGCTTCAGTTGGGCGGTGACGGCCAGTGCCGAACAGATGCCCAACACCAGCACAGTGACGGGATTCGCTCTGTTGAGCGGCTTAATCAAGACCTCTTTATTGAACTTCATATGCTGTATGTTTTCAATGTATTGTGATGGAGATGCTTACTGTTTGATCAGAAAGGGTTCATAGGCACTCAGGCAATCCTGCAACATGGCCTCCAACCCTTTGCTGGTGATGGTGCCACCAGAAATGGCGTCTACCTGGTCGCGGCTGTCCTCTTTTTGACCGGCCTTGAGTACAGCAATCGATACAAAGGCCGATTCCCTGAACAAGGATTTTCCTTCAAATTGCAGTTGAAACGGTTTGGTATCAATTTCAGCCCCAAGACCAGGTGTTTCTCCCTGATGGGAAAAGGAGGCTGCAAAAATGGTTTGTTTGTCGTCGTTCAAAGAGACATAACCCCAGATGGGCCCCCAAAGGCCGGCACCATACACAGGCAGGATGTATTTGAGTTGACCAGCAATGGACGCTTCGTACACCGGGAGCTTCCGTTCTTCCAACGGCTTGAGCACTTCCTTGGCCATATCGACCATGAACGCCGTCCTGGCATCCTTTTCGGTTACTTCACCCTGGCTGTTCAGCAGGTAGGCTGTCTTTATGGTCGTCGTGTAATTATCTTCAGCCGTTTCGGCCGTCGCCTCTACTTTGACAGAACGTAAGATCTGCATCATCTTGTCCAGTTCGACGTTCTTGGCTTGCTTTTCTTTCAACAAACCGTTGGTAAAGGCCAACCCGACGGCCACCAGCACTACCATGATGGTGGCGTAGAGATAGGTATAAGTATTGCTGTTCTTATTCATGGGGAGTCGTTTTGGCGGGGTTGGACGATAACGTGGCACGCTTGAGCCGTTTGTTGATGTTGTGTTGTACCACATAGTAGTCGATCAACTTGGCAAAAATGTTCATAAACAGGATAGCCAACATCATACCTTCAGGGTAAGCGGGATTGAGCACACGCAAGATCATGGCCAGCACCCCAATCAGGAATCCGTAAATCCACTTGCCGGTTTCGGTACGAGAAGAGGTCACCGGGTCGGTGGCCATGAAGACGGCACCAAAGGCAAAGCCACCCAGACAGAGCTGTTCCCAAACAGGAACGGCCATATAGGCATTAACAGCAAAGGTATTGAATACAAAGATTGTCGCTGCGCCGCCTGCAAAAACGGAAAGAATGATTTTCCAACTGGCCACACCGGTAGCAATCAGGAAAGCACCACCCAGCAGTATGGCCAGGGTGGATGTTTCACCGATGGAACCGGGGATCAACCCAAGGAACATGTCCCACCAGGAAAGGGGATCTCCGAGTGGGCTAGTCAATTGCAGACTATCACCGGTTGCGATGGCGGCCTGGCCCATGGGAGTGGCTCCGGAGAAACCATCAACAGCGGGAACAGTCTTACCAAATCCGAAATACTCGTTCAGACTAATCCACACACTGTCTCCCGACATTTTGGTCGGATAGGCGAAAAACAGGAAAGCCCTGGTAATCAAGGCTACGTTGAAGATGTTGTAGCCAGTGCCACCAAACACTTCCTTGGCAAAAATGACGGAGAAGGCCGTTGCCACAGCCACCATCCACAAGGGAATGCCGATGGGCAATATAAGGGGAATAAGGATACCTGTCACCAGGAAACCCTCTTGAATCTCCTCCTTCTTTATCTGAGCGGCGATAAACTCTATGCCCAAGCCTACCAGGTAGGACACCACTAAATAAGGTAA
This sequence comes from Bacteroidales bacterium, assembly GCA_012718945.1. Classification (GTDB taxonomy): domain Bacteria; phylum Bacteroidota; class Bacteroidia; order Bacteroidales; family UBA1402; genus UBA8389. The sequence continues at coordinate 30,829 of JAAYBL010000106.1, read as the reverse complement.
GACGGCTAAGGCACCCCAACCGAAGGCTTGCCAAAACGACGTTTGTTCCAACAAGCCAATGGCCAGGTAATGCTGGTAGCCAGTGTTATACATCCCAAATAACAGGGCAGGCACCAGAGCCAGGATGACCCAGAACATGACCCGCTTGGAGTCGATGCTGTCGTGAATGTGAACGCCCGACTTCGATGTCTGGTTGGACACGAAGAGAAAGGCCTCGAAACCCTCGTACACCGAATGCAAGGCCGACAACTTGCCGCCCTCCGAGAAGGTGGGTTTCAACTTATCCAAAAAGTTACGTAACGCTTTCAACGTGCTGCAGGTTTAAGGTTAGTCTCCATTTTCTTTTTTCAACAAATCCAGGGCCTCACGGATAACGCGTTGCACCTCTATCTTTGATGTACAAACAAATTCACAGAGGGCAAAGTCCTCGGGGGCTACTTCATAGAGCCCCAATTGTTCCATTCTTTCCAAATCATTGGTCACACAAGCCCTGACCAGGTGTTCGGGTAAGATATCCATAGGAAAAACCCGATCATACTCGCCCGACATAATTAAGGTACGCTCTCCTCCAAGTACACGGGTGTCTGGCTCAAAGACTTTACCGGGCACCAGCCACTTGGTCAGCCACGTAAAGTAGGTACGGCTGGTACTGAACAGGTTAAATCGGGGCATGACCCAACCTAGCATTTCGTGAGTATCCGTGCCTTCGTGCAACACCGTCAATTGAGTAGCGTAAGCACCCAGGAAACCATCTGCGGATACACGGCTACCCGACAAGGGATTGCCGTTGATGTAGCGCAATGGAATCTCCTTATGAACATTCCCATCGACCAATGTTGATATTGGAGTACCAGGCAGACAACGTACATAGGCTGGTTTTACCACTTCCGGACCAGTCACAGCCACCTGGCGGGTCAGATCCACTCTGCCTTGGTTGAAAAGGCGGCCGATGAAGAGCACATCAAGCAGGTCGATGGTCCACACCAATTCACCTTTGTTGAGGGGCGCGATGTGGTTGATCTGCACACCTACCAATCCGGCTGGATGTGGTCCTTTGAACGTGCAAAACTCCACCCCCTGAACGCCCTTAAGTTCGGCAGCATCGCAGGGATCAGGCAAGCTGAGAAACACCAGGCCTGGGGTTAATTTCGTCAAGGCATTGAAACCGGTTTGAAGATCAGCTCCCTGTCCTTTAAGGATGTAGGCATATTCCGGCGCCAAGGGTGCCGTGTCAAATCCGCTCACGAAAATAGCCCTGGGGGTCGTCTCGGGATTGGCGATCACATCGTAGGGACGCTGTTTGATGTATGGCCAAAGGCCTGCTTCACACAGCCTGGCTTTCACTGTTTCGGGACTTAGGTCCAACGGGTTCTCCTTGGGAAAGGATAAATAGTCAGTCCTGAGGTCGGGTTTGACCACGATGTTGAGTAAGGCACGTTTGTCACCTCTGACAACAGCAGTCACCGTTCCACTGACAGCAGAGACAAACTGAATGTCTGGGCGCTGTTTGTCCACCATCAAAGGTGACCCTGCTTTCACCGCATCCCCTTCTTTGACCACCACCTTGGGTATCAGCCCATGATAGTCAGCGGGGGTCATCGACCAACGCTCCACGCATCCGACCGTCGTAGTCTCCAGGGCTGCCTTGCCTTTGAGCTTAATGTCCAGCCCTTTTTTAATCGTTTGTACAGGTACCATACGTATGGAAGTGCTAAATTTTGTTGCGAAATTACACAATCTCACCCTTTTTTGCACCAAATAAAGAAAAATTTCCGTATTATTTTTGACCGCAACAGGCAATAACCATCCCCGGCATGGGTATACACCCAACCAGAATAAACCTTCAATCGGCTGGCAAAAGGCCAACCGATTGAATAGAAAAGGAACGTAGTATTCGTTAGAGTTTCTCTCCGTAAGCCAGGTCGCCGGCGTCACCCAGTCCTGGAACAATGTAGGAATGGGCATCCAATTCGGGGTCGATGGCGCCACACCACAAGGTGGTATCTTCCGGGAAGCAAGCCTTTACATAGTCAACACCTTGTTGGCTGGCGATGACAGTGGCCAAATGTACTTTGGATGGCTTACCCCTGGTCAGCAAAGCACCATAGGAGAGTTCTAGCGAACTGCCGGTAGCCAGCATGGGGTCGGTCAGGATGAGCGTCTTACCTTCGATGGAAGGTGCAGCGATGTATTCCACATGGATGTCAAACTTGAGGGCATCCTTGTATTTGCGATAAGCTGATACAAACGCATTTTCAGCCCTGTCGAAGTAACTGAGGAATCCTTGATGGAAAGGCAGGCCAGCCCTAAGAATGGTGGAAATCACCAACTGATCGTCAATGGTGTTAACAGGAATCGTTCCTAGTGGCGTTTTGACCTCTTTGGGACTGTAAGAAAAGGTCTTGCTCATTTCGTAAGCCATGATTTCACCAATCCGTTCAACGTTGCGCCTGAACCGCATCCTGTCTTTTTGAATGGTTACGTCTCGGAGTTCCAATAAATACTGGTTAAGCAGGGTGTTCGCGTCGGATAAGTTGATAATTGTCATGTTCGTTGTGTTGTTGAGCGTGGATGATCCTGGTTGATACTAAGCGTACTATTGATGTGAAAGGCCACACAAAATTCGGCCGCAAAGGTACATAAAAGGTATAATTATTCAGGTTGTCGGACGCCACTTTTTAACCAAGTTCCGTAAACAATGTTAAAAATCCAAATAAGGAAAAATTTCTTTAATTACTGTAGGGAGTTTGGTTTTTTTTCGTATTTTTGTCCTTCCAAAAGAAGGTTTCGATAGATTAGTTAACTGAGTATAAATCAATTTATTATTCAACAATGGCGCAATTAGATTTGAGCAAGTACGGGATCAAAGGCGATTTCGAAGTTGTTCACAACCCCTCTTATGAGGTGCTGTTTCAGGATGAGATGAATCCTGCAAACCAAGGTTTTGAAAAGGCAAAGTTGACCAAGAGCGGTGCAACAGCTGTGTACACGGGTAAATTCACCGGTCGTTCACCCAAAGACAAATTCTTTGTCAAGGACGCCAGCACCGAAAACACACTCTGGTGGGACGGAACCATCAACAGACCAACCACTCCTGAAGTATTTGAACATTGCAAGAATCTGGTAACAAAACAATTGTCGTCAGCAAAAAAATTGTATGTTGTCGATACTTTCTGCGGAACCAATGAAGATACCCGCATGAAGGTTCGTTTCATCATGGAAGTTGCATGGCAAGCTCACTTTGTAACCAATATGTTTATCCGTCCGTCACACTATGAACTGGAACACTACGGTGAACCCGATTTCGTTACGTTGAACGGTTCCAAAACGACCAACCCCAACTGGAAGGAACAGGGTTTGAACTCTGAAAACTTCACGTTGTTCGACCTGACCCGCAAGATGCAAGTAATCGGTGGTACCTGGTACGGTGGTGAAATGAAGAAGGGTATCTTCTCTCTGATGAACTACTACCTGCCACAGAAAGGTATCGCTTCCATGCACTGCTCGGCCAACGTAGGTACTGAAGGTGACGTTGCCGTCTTCTTCGGTCTGTCCGGTACCGGTAAGACCACCTTGTCTGCCGACCCCAAACGCTTCCTGATTGGTGACGACGAACACGGCTGGGACGACCACGGTGTATTCAACTACGAAGGTGGTTGCTATGCCAAGGTTATTGACCTGGCTGAAGAAAAAGAACCAGACATCTGGCGTGCCATCAAACGCGATGCGTTGCTGGAAAATGTCACTGTTGATGAGAACGGCAATACCGACTACACCGACGGTTCCGTAACGGAAAACACCCGCGTTTCCTACCCCATCTACCACATCAGCAAGATTGTGTTGCCTTCCCGTGCCGGACATGCCAACAAGATCATTTACTTGTCAGCTGATGCTTTTGGTGTATTGCCTCCTGTTTCCATCCTCGATGACAACCAGGCTCAATACCACTTCCTCTGCGGCTTTACCTCCAAGTTGGCCGGTACAGAACGTGGTATCACCGAACCCGTTCCTTCCTTCTCCCCCGCTTTCGGCGAAGCCTTCCTGACCCTGCACCCCACGGTGTACGCCAGCACGCTGGTTAAGAAGATGGAAGAAAACGGTGCCAAAGCTTACCTGGTCAACACTGGCTGGAATGGAACCGGCAAGCGCATCTCCCTCAAGGACACTCGAGCCATCATCGACGCCATCATCGATGGTTCGATCGAAAAAGCCGAAACCAAGCAAATCCCCATCATGAACCTGACCGCTCCTGTCAAGCTGAATGGCGTTTCCGACATCCTGGATCCACGCAGCACCTACAGCGATGTTAAAGAATGGGAAGCCAAAGCCATCAAACTGGCCGGCATGTACATTGAGAACTTCAAGCAATACTGCGACAACGACGCAGCTATCGCCTTGATCCCCTCTGGCCCACAACTGCCGTAATTCGATTTCTCTAGCTTTTTCATAACTCCAAGTAAGAGGGAGAAAACCGGTTGGTTTTCTCCCTCTCTTTTTTACCTCCTTTTGTTGATTAAAACCAGGCAATGGAAACCGATCACTTCATATTTAATCAAGGTTCAGGGCCATATGCTTTTTCAGAAATCAACAACCCCTTCTCATCCCACATATACCAAGTGCCTGTCTTTTCACCGTTGGTGTAATGCATCTCATACCTTCTGATGCCATTTTCATCCCAAATCATCCACGCTCCATCTTTAATTCCATCGAAATATTCAGCTTGCGCGATGAGCATGCCATTCTCATTGTATGTACGCCAGATACCATGAAAGAGGCCTTTCCGATAAGCACGTACTTCATTGATTCGGGCATTGGGAAAATAGACAACATAAGTACCTTCAGGTCGCCCGTTGTACAGGAAAACATCCAATTTTAAATCCCCGCTTTCATAGTATTCCCGGTAATAACCTGTAAACAACTCCGTTTGTGTCTTATCCGTGTAATAGAGCCCTTCGCTGTAAACCGGGTGTTGCGTCACTACAGTGGTGGGCTCTTTTTTCTCACCACGTAGGGGTGTTAAAGAGGCAACCAAGCCACTCAGTAGCAACAAAACGGTCAACTTGACCACCTTTTTCGTTTGCATCATACGTTCCTTCATGCTTATGTCTTAATTGATCGTTGAAAGTTAACAGGATAAGACAGACGTTTTAGAACGTGTAGCCTGTCCAGGTGAAAACGCCGGTTTCACAGCCAGTGTTGTCGCTTACAAACTGAACCAACGGATAGGTTGTGGTACTCGGATTAACCTGCTTGCCGGCAATGGGGGTGGTCAAACTATTTGTTAAGCTGACACTAGACGTGGTAAGACCGGCGCCTTTGGAGTCAGAAAAATCAACCAAATCAACAACAGTACCAGTACCCTTAACCAACGCATTAGTGATGACTGCCTTAGCTTCACGACGAATTTTAATGACGTCCATCATTTGTGTAGAGACAGTCGTACCAGGAGCCAATCTAAGGTCAAACGTTACGTTGTTGACCGTAAAATCAGATTGATCAGTCTGGCCTTGGTAGTTGCCATCAAAGTTACCATCGGCTTCAATACCACGCGGATCTGACTCGGAGCTGGTGAAACCACTTTCCCAGATACCGTAAGCGTTTGTCAACGTTCCCTTATACCCTTGGGTGAAGTCAAACATATCATCATCAGAGTTTACGACAAGCAAGCTGGAAACGTTGACAGAACCGCCAAAGAATTCAATGCCATCGTCAGCGCTTTCCAATACAAAGACGTTATTGATGGTTGTTCCGCTACCAACACCGTTCAAGGTAAGGCCATTGTGCTCTACATTGGCACTGGAGCGGGCACCGCAATACTCTAGCTTAAGGTAGGAAATCGAACCAGAATTGTCGTTGGCGACGTTTCCGCCATATACATAGGCTGAGTTAACCTCTGTTGAACCAGTAAGACCACCACCGAGGGGCGCTTTGCCATTGATGATGAGGCCTCCCCAATAGCCGGAAGTTGCGTTGGCACTATCAGCCGTCATGGTAACAGGCTTGTCTGCTGTGCCCCTGACGTAAATTTTCCCACCCTGAAGGACGAGAATGTAGTTGCTGAAACCTTTCTTGGACTTGATGGTTGTACCTGCAGGAATGTCTAAAACACCACCATTTTCCACAATGACGGGGCCAGTGATTGTGTAAACTTTAGTTGCATCCAGTGTTTTCGTGTCTGTGATACTGCCGGACAGCTGAGTTTCAAGGCCTGTTTGGGTGTCGTCATCTTTGTCACATGAGGTCAAGGATACAGACAAGAGCATCATGACGCCCATTGTCAACAAGGGAAAAAACTGCTTCATTGTTTCAAAATTTAATTAATAAAGGGTTGATGAATGATTCAAAAAATGGTTTCTATAGGGTATAGGAAAGACCTAGGTTGATGCTCATACCTTTGTGGTATTCGTTCAGCACAAGTGCCTTCCCTTGATTATCCTTGCGCGTGAGGCGGTAAGCAGGGTCCAGAAGGTTGCTGGCTTTGAGTTTGACAGAGAAATGCTTGTTCCATTTATACGAGGAAACCAGGTTGATGGTTGGCACCGCCTTGTCGATGATGTCGTTGTACCCCATGGCTCCAAGGGTGTGTATCCTGTCGCTGTAGTAGTTGAAGACCAGGGAAACCAGCATGCTTCTTTCAAAAGCAGCGTTCGTATAGGACAAGTCAATATTCGTGATAAAGGGAGATGCGCCTTCCAGATTGGTTTTGCGTGGTGTGGTGTTGATTACATCAAGCGTCAAATCCATTAGCATGTACGAAGCATTGAAACCCAAAACAAGGCGGTGATTGGTCTGAAGGCGCTCGTTCACACAGTTGAACAGATTTTTCCGTGCTTCGAATTCGATTCCTGCAACCATGGCCGAACGGCTGATGTTTCTATAGGTGAGCAATCCTGCTGAGTTGCCTTCGTTGACGCGGCCTATGGGGTTTGATAGGTGTTTGTAAAAACCATTGAGTGATATGACCTCAGCTGGACTCAAGTAATGATCCCATTTCAAATCGGCGTTGTAATTATCTGATGGCTTGAGGTTCGCATTACCTTGGCTGACAAAACCAATGTTGACATATTGATAGGGGGAGATTTCTTTCGACTGCGGTATGGTGTATGTTTTGCTAAGCCCCAGTCTGAGGGTGTTTTTTTCGTCGGCTTCGTATTTCACGTTGACATGTGGCAATAAATAAAGGTTGTTGATGGATTGACTGCCTGGGTTGGCACTTTGAATGCGGTGATTTACCGTCAGATCCACGTATTCGGCACGCAAACCGAGGTTGGAGGCCAGTTTGGGGCTCACTTGATAGTTGGCTTCGGCAAAGCCCGCGTTGATGTATTTACTGACGTCGTATTCGTTAGGGTCACCAAGAACCATGGTGTACAAACCATTGGTGTAATTGGTCTGATTATACAGGTTGTCCAGGTTCAACTCGTTCAACGCATAATTCCCCGGGTAGGCAGAAAAGTTGTATTCGATGGCCTTGAATTGATCTAACACGAAGCGACCTTCATAGCCAACGTTGATGTTGGAATTTCCTGATTCATACGCATCGTTCAGCGCGTAATCAACCGACGTTTTCAGGGTGATGTCGTTGTTGCGCAGTTCAGAAAAAAACCGCTTCTGACGATTACTTCCTGTAAAGATATAGGTTCCGTCTCTTTTTGAAAGGTTGTTCTCCCTGCGGTCTGGCTCCAATCCTTTTATGGTGTTATAGGCTACTCCAGCGTGGAGGGTTGACCTGGCAGTGAGCTTCCAATCAGTAATCAATTGGTTGACGAACAAAAGGTTGTCATTTGTTTGTTGTCGAATCAGATGTCCAACATACCCGCTTTCATCAGCGTCCTGATAAGTTTCCCCGTTCATCCCGCTGTACCTACCTACGTATTGATCATTGACGTGTAACATCATCATGTTATAGGCTAGGTGGTGTTTTTTGCTGATACTGTGCTCTATGTTTGCAAGAAGCAGTTGATTGATGGTCTGGCTGTATTTTTCACCCGTCTGGTCTTGGTAAACGGTGCCTGCGTTGGTGGTATTACGTACATTTTCCTTGGTGTAGGCGTAGTCCGTTTCATAGGCTGCAACAATAAAAAAGGATAGGGGGTTTTTTGCGGTGCCCAACTCAAAGCGTTTGCCTCCCGACACAGCGTACGATTGATTGACGGGCTGATCAACGACAGATGGATTCAGGCTGTTCTGAAACGTTGCGGTATTGGCTGCTGGTTTTCCGGTGTGAGCAAAGCCCAACACGTCAGATCCGTCTAGTTTCAAAAAATCGGTTGTTAGTACTGAAGCGTTGATGCCGGCAGTTACATCAGCCCCCAAAGCATTGTCACCGACCAGGTTTTTAGAGTTGATGTTGATCAAAGCACCACCGACATCGCCAGAGATACTGCTGCTAAACGCCTTGTTGACACCTATGTGCTGGATCATGTCACTGGTAAAGAAGGATAATGCAATATTCTTATACTCAGGGTCTTCAGAAGGAAGAGGGAAGCCATTCAGGGTGGTCGCGTTGTAACGGTCTCCCAAGCCTCTGACGAAGACATTTTTCACACCTTCCTGTTTGGTCACTCCTGACAAGTGAGCAATCGCCGCTTCCGCATCACCGAAGCCTTTTCGCGCCATTTCCTTGACGCCTACTGCTTGCGTAGAAAGCAAGGCCATTTTTTGTTCTTTCAATAAAACAGCTTCACTTTGACGGTTAGCCCGTCCAATGACCACAACATCGCCGAACATCGTGTCGGTCGATTTCATGGATACGTCCACCACGGTTGTCTCTCCGCTTTCTACGACCACTTCTTTGGTTAAGGTCACATACGAAATGTAGGTTACACGTATGGTGTATGTTCCCGGGGTCAAACTGGGGATGGCATACGCTCCGTCCATGTCTGTGACAGCTCCTTTGGTCGTTCCTTCTATCATGATGGATGCGCCAATGAGGCTTTCGTTGGTCTGCCCATCAACAACAACGCCTCTGATGGCGCCAGTCTGAGCTAATGTGTGTTGGATGTTGCCCAAGGAAATCAAGAAAAAAAGGGTGATGACGGGGCAAATGGACGCTGATCGAATCATGTGTGCTAAACGTTCTTTTATGACGCAAAGATCTGGGTTGGATGTTTGTTTTTCATGGCAACCCCAAGACAAAATAGACACATACGTGTGACATCCTTATGACTAAACGCTGGTGGCCGTAGGGGAGTGGTGGTGGTTTGGGAGGGACAAAAAAACCGTCATGTAGGCGGGGCTATCATGACGGCACGTACGTTGCGCTGGGTAGAATCAATGCGGCTTCAGGGTAATCTTCAGTTCTTCGCCAGACGAGGCTGTCAAGTCAACTTGTTGGGCTTGGTACGAAATCATGGTGACATCGAGATTGCCTGTCTTATTTTTTCCAACTGGCAAGGAAAACGTGCCTTCCAAGTCTGAATAATATGTTTTACCGTTGAACTGTAACGCTACACCGGCTAAGGGCTCAGATGTCTTCTCATCAGTAACCGAACCTTTAAGGTCGGTTGATGCGATGGTTTGAGAGGCTTCAGGTTTCACGGTCGTCGGAGTGAGTCCGGGTTCTGCCATCAGGTTGCTTGAACACAACAGGGCAACAGCAAGAAGGCCGATTTGAAACAAGTTGATGCGTTTAGTTTGCATAGTCGTAAGTTTGATGCGTTGTTTGATGGTGCAAAGATGGTGTAGTTAAATCACTTGAGTATGACATTCGCATGACAGTTTTGGAACAATTCTATGGCTACTTGTCCTGGTGGTCATACCATTGGGCTTGTGTGAAGTCAATCTTGTTCCTCGTCGTATTCTTGCCAACTCTCATCAATGATTTCATTAAAGACTTCTTGAACAATGGGTTCAACGATGATTTGACTCGAAGCTTGTTTTTGGGGCTTGGTCATGATTTTAATCATGCCGTCCACCAAACCTCTGGTTGGAACAATAAATTTGGTTATGCCTGCGGCTTTAGCAACCTGAATGAAGATATCACAGGCGGGCACGATGACATCAGCCCTGTCGGGGGCTAAATCAAAGAGGCTCATGCGTCCTTCTACAGAGATCTGACGCAGTTTGTTGTAGAGTAGTTGAAGGCTTCTAAGGGTAAACGCCTTATCCCTGGTCGTTTTAATCAGGCGTGCGATCTTGTTGATGTTGCCTCCGGTGGCAATGAGTGCAACGGGGGCATGGGTTTCCTTGATGACGGTCAGATAGTCAATCATGGCCTTTCGTTCCTGTTTTGATTCCTTGCCAATAAGTTGCCTGACGGTACCAACGTTGAATCGTCTGGCATCGGACAAGGCGCCATTAACAAGCAGTACGATTTCCGTTGTGCCTCCACCTAAGTCAACATAAAGATAATTACGGTGCGGTAATAGTTTTTCTGAGGTGTAACTTTCGTATAGAAACAAAGCCTCTTCATTAACTGTCAATGGTTTAACAAACAGACCCGTTTTATCCTTGATGGCCTGCAGAATGGCCTCACCATTGTTCGCTTCGCGTAGAGCAGAGCCGGCAAAAGCCATATAAGACTGAACCTGTTGTACACGCATAAGATGGTAAAAGGCTTTCATAACATTGAGCAACCATTTGGCCAGCGAGGGGCTAATTGTCCCTGTGTTGAAGCTATCGTCTCCAAGGCGCAGAGGGATGCGTAAAAGCACGTCTTTTTTACTTACGAGCCCTGACGGGGTGTCCCGTACGCTGGCAATAAGCAGTCTGACGGCGTTCGAGCCGATATCGATGGCGGCGACGTTGTGGTACATGGGGTGTCTTGTTAATGGCAACAAAGAACCACACTTGATGTTACAGGCTTATAACGAATCCGTGACTATTCGGTGAGGAGGTTATAGTGCCGGAGGTTTTCCTCTCGTTGCCTGGCGTCACTAAAACTAGACACACGTTTGAGATATCCGATGACGCGTGTGGCATGATCTACATTACCGGATTGGCAATTTGGACATATTCTAAGTGTACGCTTGTCGATGCGCCCACAATCGCGGCAGACCGTTATTTTAATGTTGAAACAGAAATAGTTGCAACCATTGCGCGCAGCGACATCGAGTAATTTTCGAAAACCTGCTTTGCTCGGGTATTCTTCCAGGTTGAGGTGAAGGGCCGATCCACCGTCCAAGTATTGATTGTAGTGTTTGCCATGGAGTTCAAACTTGTCCAATGCATTTAACCTGTCATCCTCAACAGCGTAGAAATAGGAATTGTAACAGTCTCTGTTCACTTTATAGCCGTCCTTCCTATCCCAAGCCGCGTTCTTGGGCCCCAGGTTTTCGGCCGGGACGAATTCGGTATTGAACAGGTATCCGTATGTAAGACGGGCCTGACGATTGGCGTCAAAGATGGTCTTCAGGCAGCTATTTACAAAGGCCTGATAAGCTGGGTTCGGGGTGGCTTCTATGCCTTGACTTTCTGCTGCTTCGACCATGCCATTGATGCCTATGGTCAAAAATTGTTTATCGAGGTGCAACATGCCGGCCTTATAGACTGGCAACATGCCGGCAGCCAGGTATTCTTCCATCAATCGTCTGTATGCCACCTGGTATTTATGAAGTTTATCCACTTCGATACGCAGATCCCTTTTGTCTTGTACCAGTCTGTTCATATTGAGGGTGATGACATTGATGGATCCGGTAGAAACCCCACCTGCCCCCAGACTATAGCTGAAGGTGTTGTCACTTATTTCATTGCGTAGTCGGCAACAGGAAGCCAGGCTGTCGGCCCGCTCCGACTGGTAGATAAAGAATGCGTTGCCAGCCGCCAACTCCCCGGCGCAAAGATCAGCAAAGGACTCATCGACCGGTTTGCCGTCTTTGACCAACATGGCAGCAGTAACCACGGGAAAAGTCAGGATAGCCTTGGTGCGTTCTTTGTTGAACCATTGCAGGAAAAAGCGTTGCAGGGTACTCACACGTAACCAATCCGGCTTGCTCATGTCGGGAAAAACAAAGTCGCCAAACAGGCTTTCAAAATAGGGTTGATCAAAGACGGATATATTCCAAAAAACGGATTGGTAGCCTCTGGCTGCCGCGGGTTGATTGATAGCGTAGACGCAATGTTGCAGATGATTGCTCACGATCGTTCGATGCGTTTCCAGGTAGTTATCACCATAGTCTTTGTGAGCAAAGTGATCAAAATAAAGTAAGAATTCCACCGTGGCCAAGGCTCCGGCAAATTGGGAACTAACGGCAAAAACCAGGTTGACAAAGCTGCCACAAAAACTTTCCAGGTGTTCAGGGGCCCTGCTTTCTCCACTGAGTTTTGTTAGACCATCTAGAAGAAAAGGATATAGGCTGATAGAAGCACAATAGGGTTTAAGCGAAGTTTCGTCATGCACGTAAATCTCGTGAGCCGCGATTTGCCTGAGGTATTCATCGGCTAGTTCACAGCCAAATAATTTTTCTATCTGGAGATAGACCAGCCGTCGGTTGATCTGGATGTTGATGTCTTTGTTTAATTCTGCCTCCAGGGTGGCAATGTTTTTATCGGTGACGTTGGCGTTAGCGTCAAAGGAAGAGGCTGTGGCTGCGTTTTGAGCGGCCAGGTACTGGTTGATGAAGGCAACTTTGGCCTTCAACTGATCGTCGGAGAGTTGTACGAAGGTGTTCATGATGTAGGTTGAGAATTATGCGATTATGCGATTGATTACGATGATTAGACGGCTATGTCCTTTCGTTGGAAGTGGTCGTTGAGGCATTGGCCGGACGTCACCTCGATGAAGCGTTGGTTGGTGTTTGGCTGGTCAAGTCCTCCCAGGTCTTGTCGCCAGGGACCTGTCTTGAGGTAGGTCAACCGGCTGAGAAGATTGTTTGATACGCTTTCTCTTCCTGTGTAAAGACAGGTCTTCAACCCCTTTTCAATGGCTAGATCAAGGTAATGGCAGAGAGCTGTTTCGTGCCATTCTCCGCCCATAAACAGGACACAACTCAAGGACCCTTGATAACGGTCCAATTGAGCAAGGAATAAGGCTTCCGTTAGCGGCATACCTGCCTCTTCGCGCCAGGTATGCCAGGAATGACAACCGGGGCAGCGCAGGGTGCAACCACAGATAAAAAAACAGAGGCTGATTTCGCCTGGTACTTCTTGAAAAACGATGTCTGTCTGATAGTAATGCATGACTTTACCCGTTAGTCCGGGTAAGGGTAGCACAGCGTATGAACGGAAGGATGCCGTCGACGTCGCGTCATCCCATGCCCGGAGATGATTACGATACGATAGTGGCAGGTCTTCTGACTTATCCCCGACCAGACGGCCTTCCCAGGTTACCCCAGTGGCGATGGTTGTCTGTCGTTAGCAGGAAATACAGCAGCGGGTCTGTCCGGGATTCTCACCCGGTTCCCTTTTCAGCCACACAAACGGTTGCTTGCGCGGCCACCAATATCGATACAAAACTACGTTGAAATTTCCAAAACTGGAAATTCTCAAAGATCTTTTGTCTTTTAAAAAAAGTTCGTTTGAAAACTTCGATTTGTTGCGATCATCAAAAGTTGCTTGTTTTTGGTAACTTTGTGGTTCATCAATAGGTTATAGTTATGTCGCTGTTATCAAACGCGCCCCAGAGTACACTATCAAAAGTGCTCTATGTGGCTGTCATATTGTGTTGTTTTCTCCCCTTTGTTACTGCCCCAATGGCCTTATTGGCGGGGCTTCTGTTTGCCTTGTTAGTAGGTCAACCGTTTCCAAAATTCAATAAAAAAGCGTCCAAGTACCTGCTGCAAGCAGCTGTTGTTGGATTAGGATTTGGCATGAACCTGCACGAATCATTAGCCTCCGGTAAGGACGGTATGATGTTCACAATCCTGACGGTGAGTGGTACCATGATGATCGGTTGGTTTATTGGCCGCAAGCTGAAGTTGGACAGTAAGACCAGTTACCTGATCAGTGCTGGCACGGCCATCTGCGGAGGTAGCGCCATCGCTGCCGTAGGTCCTGTGATCAAGGCCAACGATGGGCAGCTCTCCGTGGCCTTGGGTATCGTGTTTATCCTCAACGCCATCGCCTTGTTTTTGTTCCCGGTGTTGGGTAACCTGTTGAACATGAGCCAACGCGAATTCGGCCTGTGGTCGGCCATTGCCATCCACGATACCAGCTCCGTAGTGGGAGCCGCATCAACCTATGGTCAGGAGGCGTTGTCGGTAGCAACAACGGTCAAATTGACCAGGGCTTTATGGATCATCCCCTTGGCCTTTGTCTCATCCTTGATTTTCAAACAAGGTTCGGGCAAGATGTACCTACCCTGGTTCATACTGTTGTTTGTGGTTGCCATGGTGTTGAACACCTACACCCCCCTACCCGACATCCTGACAGATGGTATTGTCACCGTTAGCAAACGCTTGCTGACGGTCTCCCTGTTTTTCATAGGTGCCTCTCTCTCCTGGCAAGTCATTCGCAGCGTGGGGCTAAAAGCCATCGTACTGGGCGTGTTGGTGTGGTTGGTCATCGGTGTGTCCAGCCTGTTGGTCATTCTGTCGGCCCGCTAGACCGCCTGGGGGCCCGTCCGCTCTTCTTCAGGGCCTGATCCAGGAGGTAAGCTATTTGTCCGTTGGTGCTGCGGAATTCATCGGCCGCCCATTTCTCGATGGCGTCCATCAAATCAGCATCCACGCGGAGCATGAAACTCTTTGTTTTTTGCGTTTTCCCCATGCCCTGTTAATTGTACAACGTACCTGCATTGACAATGGGTTGCGTGGATTCTTCACCACAGAGTACAACCAGCAGATTGCTGACCATGGCGGCGCGTTTGTCGTCGTCAAGGTCGATGATGCCATCGGCTTTTAATTTATCAAGCGCGAGCTTGACCATGCCTACGGCTCCTTCAACGATCTTTTCACGGGCGGAAATAATGGCATCGGCTTGTTGGCGACGCAGCATGACAGCGGCAATCTCAGGGGCATAAGCCAGGTAATTGAGCCTGGCTTCCACCACCTCGATACCGGCAATGGCCAACCGTTCGCTCAATTGTTTCTCCAATAAGGTGTTGATTTCGTCACCTCCGCCTCTGAGAGTGAGCGCATCCTTGCCGGCAGCATCAGCCTCATCGTAGGGATATTGACCGGCCACTTGACGGAGCGCTGCGTCGCTTTGCACCTTGACAAAGTTTTCGTACGCTTTCATTTTCTGGGCCAACTGATCGACGATAACCCCACTTTGAGCTTTGACCACCACATTTTCCGAGGCATTGTCAATGTCGAACGAGGCCTTGTAGGTATCGCTGATGCGCCATACCAACACTTGACCTATCATGATAGGGTTGCCTGCTTTGTCGTTGACCTTGATAGGGGTAGCGTCCAGGTTTCTGGCTCTTAGGGTCAGTTTTTTCTTGGCGTAGAAGGGATTGACCCAGAAAAATCCATTTTCTTTAAGGGTACCATGGTAGCGACCGAAAAACACCATGACCCTGGCTTCATTTGGTTCCACCTGGACAAAGCCGAACCAGGCCAGGAAACTGAAGCAAAAGAGCAGGAGTGTCCCTGCAATGCCAACGGTGGTGAGTGTCGATGGCTCGACAGCGCTTACCAGATAAATGAACAACCAAATCAATCCACCTGTAAACAGTAGATTGAACAACAACGTGGGAATACCAGACAACTTAGTGCCTTCAAATACAGCTTCATTTGTTTTCATCAGCGTGCGTGTTAAGGTAAGACGATAGAATTCTGATATCATTTTAATAGCAAATATATCTATATAATAATGACTTCTCCAAACAGTCATTTTTAGGGTTTTTTTCACCTTTTTTAAGCACATCCAACACAATAAGTATTCATCTGAGCGTTTTATTAGGGATTTTACGCTATCTTTTCAGAAACTGCCACCAACTATTGCATTGAAAAATGCTTTGAAATTTCACTTTTTTATGTACTTTTACCACAAATTAACACTTTATGGCCAAATTTACCCGGTTTTTATACCTTTTGGGGATGGTCTTACTGGTGGGCGCCTGCTCTCCTGATAAGCCTGGCCGTGTGTCGGTAGATGGTCAAATTCAGCATCTGGGCCGCTCAGCCATCTATCTTTCGTATTACATTGACAATCATGTGCTAGCGTATGACACGATTTTCTCCAACGAATCGGGAAATTTCCACTTTGACATAACGGGGACCGAAGAAATCAATCCCATTACCCTATTTTTCCACGATTTCAATTATTGGACCACCGTTTTCGCAAAAAGCGGTGATGTGATACAAATCAAAGGAGATATTGAATTGGTAGACCTGTTGACCATTACCGGGGGCACAGTAAACGACGACCTGACAAGATTCAAACAAGATATCCACTTGCTATATGTAGAACGCAAAAACATCATGAATGGCAAGTATCAACATGGTGGTGAAAGCGTTGATGTGCGTCTGGCCGAGATCAATTTGGGATTAAAGCGGAAAGCCAAGGAATTCATTCTCGAGCATCCTGCCTCATTTGCCAGTGTCGTACTGATCCAGGATTTCTTCTACCAGGACTATGATCCGATTACCGATGAATTGTTGAATCTTCTTCAGGGTGAAGCTCTTAACAATCATCTTACCGAGCGCTTGAAGCAGGGCATCAAAGCTTGGTAAGCGTCATCAGAACATCCTTTCTATCATTCTAGTCTACTCAACGCGACAACTGATCCGTAATTCCGGCCTTCTTGTGTATCTTATTTATTTCTTTATTGTTATTTTTATTACCTTTGTGCAAAAAATACAATGTTGGTAGAAGTCTTGAGCGCAGCTATTTCTGGGGTTGAAGCCCTACCCGTGCAAATAGAAGTTGGATTATCAAGGGGCATTCGTTTTTCCCTCGTAGGATTGCCGGACAACGCCGTAAAAGAGAGCCATGAACGCATCACTTCGGCACTCCGATGCAACAACATGGACTTACCCAGGCATCAAATCACCATCAATATGGCACCAGCCGATTTACGGAAAGAAGGCACGGCTTATGACCTTCCCCTGGCTGTTGGAATAATGGCTGCAGGTGGTTTTGTCACGCAGGAAACCCTGAAAGACACCCTCTTTATGGGCGAGTTGTCGCTGGATGGTCATTTGCGGGCCATCAGGGGCGCTTTGGCCGTCGCTTTGTTAGCAAGCCGTACTGGCATCAAGCGGTTGGTTGTTCCCGCAGAAAATGGGTTGGAAGCGGCAGTAGTGGAAGGGCTGGAAGTGTATGGCTTAAAAGGGTTGGGAGAAGTGGTTGACTACTTGAATGGGAAACCAATACCACCCGTACAAACAAAAGACCAAAAGGACATTGATACACGGCTAATCGGAAGTGATTTTGGGGAAGTCAAAGGCCAGGAATCAGAAAAGCGCGCCATAGAAGTTGCCTGCGCCGGTGGTCATAACCTCCTTATGTTGGGCCCTCCAGGGGCTGGAAAAACTATGATGGCCAAATGCATTCCCAGTATTCTTCCACCGATGAGCAGAACAGAGGCACTGGAAACGACAGTCATTCACTCCGTGGCTGGTAAGTTGGGCTCGGGTAAGTCATTGATCACGACACGTCCGTTCAGAGCGCCTCATCACAGCATCAGCGCCATTGCATTAATTGGTGGTGGCGGAAAACCTCAACCAGGAGAAATATCTCTGGCACACAACGGGATATTATTCCTGGATGAACTTCCGGAATTTCAACGACACGTCCTGGAAGTGCTGCGTCAACCCTTGGAAGACAGGGTTATCCAGGTAGCGAGAGCCAATTATCACCTCAGTTACCCTGCCAATTTCATGTTGGTCGCCTCGATGAATCCCTGTCCTTGCGGACATTATAACGACCAGGACCACCCCTGTGTCTGTACGCCCGGTCAAATCAGACGATACCTGAACAAGCTTTCGGGGCCCCTGCTTGACAGAATAGACCTGCAGTTGGCTTTAACCCCTGTGCCCTTTGAAAAACTGACGGAAAGGCAACGGGGAGAATCCAGTGAGAGCATACGAAAGCGGGTTTTGGCAGCCAGGGAACGACAGGCCGAACGCTTTACAAAAGAGCCTGCTGTGTTTTGCAATGCCATGATGACTGCGGCTATGCTGAAACAATATGCCAGGATTAACCATAAGGGCATTACCTTGCTGCAAGCGGCCATGCAAAAATTGCATCTTTCAGCCAGAGCCTACGATAGGATTCTAAAGATGGGAAGAACCATAGCTGATTTGGGCGGACACGATGATATAGAGGTGGAAGACATCGCTGAAGCCATCCAGTACCGCATGCTTGATAAGGGAAGATGGGGAGATTAGGAAGTGTAAATGACGAGAAGCAGGTATCAGGTACGTGAACCTTTTAAAAAGAGGAGACAACGTCTTACCACATCTTGCTTTGTCTGCCCATCGGTCAATACCACAATGTCGGCTTGATCGTAAAAAGAAGCCCGTTTTGCGAGCATGTCAGCGATAAAACCTGGAAGAGATTGCTTGGTTTGGCCTTCAAGCAGCGGACGATTGCCTAATTCGGGCTTTAATCGTAAAGCCAATTCTTCGGGTGAGGCTTTCAAATAGAGGGTTTTGCCTACCGATTTCATGAAAGCCATGTTATCAAAATGGCAGGGAGCCCCACCTCCGGTTGCCACAACTGCAGGAGGCCCTGCGGCCAGGGTATGCAATGCCTCGCGTTCCAGTGCCCTGAAAGCGGCTTCACCCAATCGCTCGAACAGAGCAGGCACTGATTGTCCCTGCTGCTGTTCAAGGTATTGGTCAAGATCTATGTAGGGTAAACCCAAAGGCTCAGCCAGCATACGTCCGATGGTCGATTTTCCCGACCCCATGAAGCCTATCAAAAAGACAGAACGCATCATTTACTGGCTAAACGAATAGTGGCCCTGGAGCCTGTGGTTTAATAACGTGTGTTGCGCATATCACCTGATGCCATAAACTCCAGGTGCAGGGCATGACCTTGTGCAAGAGAGTGGGGGGTATGTCCACCTTTGCTCAATTTCAGATAATCCCACATCAGTTGTTTGTAGTCAGCGTGAACACAGTTTTCAATGATGCATTGGGCGCGTTGTATCGGAGACTTGCCTCTGAGATCAGCAACACCCAGTTCAGTAATCAACACCTTCACTGAGTGTTCGTTGTGGTCCTGGTGAGAAACCATTGGCACAATGGCGCTGATTTTGCCGCCCTTGGCTACGGAAGGACAGGTGAAGATAGACAGGTAGGCGTTGCGGGTGAAATCACCAGAGCCTCCAATACCATTCATCATTTTTGTCCCTAACACGTGTGTTGAATTGACATTGCCGAAGATATCGGCTTCCAGGGCCGTGTTGATGGTAATAAGCCCAAGACGCCTGGCCACTTCGGGGCTGTTGGAAATTTCCGAAGGTCTGAGCACCAATTTATCCTTGAAAAAGTCCCAATCCTTGTAAACACTGGTTAGAACATCGGGAGAAATAGTCAGCGAACAGCCACTGGCAAACTTCACATCGCCTTTGCGCATCAGATCAATGACAGCATCCTGAATGACTTCAGTATACATTTGAAAAGCGGGTATGTCGGGATTCGATCCAAGCGAACCAAGTACAGCATTAGCAATATTGCCAACGCCCGATTGGATCGGAAGGAAGCTGGCTGGAATGCGACCAGCTTTCATCTCTCCAACCAAGAAATTAGCGACATTGTCACCAACGGCTGTAGTCACTTCGTCAGCCGGAGCAAAACCTCCAACTTGATCGGGTTCGTTGGTTTCCACGATACCGACAATCTTAGCCGGGTCGACTTTGAGCACAGGATTTCCAATGCGGTCTGAGGGTTGATACACGGGGATTTCGCGACGATAAGGAGGATCAAGGGGCTCGTAAATATCGTGCAGCCCCTTTATGTGGGCCGGATGCCGCTTGTTCAATTCCAGAATGATTATATCAGCCAACTTGGAGATCGTAGGCGAAATGCCGACACCTGAAGTCAATACCAATTCCCCGCTTTCAGTTACATCGCACACCTCAAGGATGGCCACATTGATTTTTCCTAAAAAACCGTACCGCAACTCTTGAGGCAAACTGGACAAGTGCATGTCAACGTATGCCGTTTTACCGGTATTCAAGTTATTGCGCATGTCACTGTTGCCTTGATAAGGCACACGGAACTTCACAGCATCAGCTCTTGCCAACTCTCCATCCAGTGAATCACCGGTAGACGCGCCTGTAATCATGCCGATTTTAAACTCTCGACCAGCATTGTGTTCGCTGATCGCTTTGGCTGCGATGGCTTTGGTTACGACTTTGGGCGAACCAGCCGGTGTGAAGCCACTGAAACCAACATTATCGCCGTTGTTCACAAACGAAGCGGCTTCTTCTGCAGAAATGAAACGATAAGACATATGTGTGTGTTTTTAAGCACCGCAAAAGTACAAAAAACCAACACAATAAACAGGAAAGGTAGGGGGAATTTGAGCGTCGATCAAAACTTTGGCCGCATGATTTCACCGTAGATGAGAGCTTTTCTGACCTCTTGCACATCATCTAAATCGTCACCAGCCGCCAGAAGTGACGGAGTGGCCGTGACAACAGCAGGTTCTACACCAGCTGAAGGATGTTTGAGTTTACTGGATTGACCTGCCTTGCTGGCATACTTATCCTCCAGGCTAACCGTAGGACGGGTAAACCGCTCTGCACTTTGATTGGTGCGACGGTAGGCTTCTGCCGACTGATTGGTGCGTCGATAGTCCTCAGCTACGTGTCCGGCTGAGCGTTCAGGCGCTGATGTTACGGTTGTTGACCGGCTGGCTGCAGGAGCGGGCTTGGGATTCCTGGGAATAAAATCATCGTCATCCATATCGAAGAGGTTCTTGGTCGTTTCACGTACGATATTCTTAACCCATTCAGAGCCATCATTGGTTGGCGCTGCCCCAGTATCTTCCTCTTGTCCGGCAGCATCAGCCTGTTTCTTTTTAACAGACTTGACCACGGAACCCACCACCGAAGCGATGATCAATCCGTAAAATACCCAATCGCCGAAATCCATGGCTTCTTTTTTTTTCAAAAATAGACATTCCGAGGGGGAAATGCAAACACCCCTGAAAAAACAGTTGGAACTCAGGCCAGGAAGCAGGTTGCCTTGCCAAAAACCCTGCTGAAGGAAGCAGCCAGTACACCTCTGTCCACCCGCCCCGGAGCTGGAAATGGACTCTCGTGGGAATAATCAAAGGGAAAATCCAGTTGTTCAAAACAAGCGGTAGCCACACTCTCTCCCATGCAGGCCTGAACGCCGGCGTAAGGCATAACACTGTCTTTCTTCAACGAGATGCCAGCGATGGCCCACTGTCTGGTCTTGAAAAACGACAACCGCTCCTCCTGAAAAGCATCGGGCAGAATCATGGCATTGAAAGCCCTCAGGATACGGCTTTCCATGGATCGACCATAGGTAAACGCCGACGTCTTTTCCAGCCATTCCTGGCAATAATAATGGAACAGGCGGTCGTATGCCACCTTGTCCATGATGTATTTTGAGGCTCCGTACATGGCTTTGAAAATGGAGCCACCACAAAAGACAAACAACTTTGACCGGTTAAACAACCGACCAGGATTGGCCATCAACAAGACTTCAGCCAGAAAAGATCCAATGGAATACCCAAAAAAATCGAGGGTGGCGCCAGCTTCCAAAAAGGGATGTACGCCCCCCTTTACCTGCCTGGCCAAGGCGACCAGGTCGGCGATAGTCTGCCGACCTGATTGGTAAAAACGGGAGGGATCCTGACTTAACCGTCGGCTAAGGGCAACGTTGGCAAACGACAGCGCGCTGTTCTCTCCGGCTTCCGAACGACGTTCGATAAGCAGCGATCCTGCGGCCCTGGGATCTCTCCACCAACTGGGTGCCCTGTTTATGTGGTAGGCAATGGGAAACAACAAGACCGTTTTGCCCGTACCGGCAGCCAATGCCTCGGCCCAACTAAGGTATTTTTCCCAGCTTGGTTCGTTGAGCCCATGCAGCAGAATGATACATGCCTTTGAGGCTTTGGGGCCTGATGGAATGAACAGCGGGTATTCGAAGCAGCGGTTTTCTCTAACCTCAGTTTCAGCTGCCACCGGATGGAAAGGTTTGGACATGGAGCGAACCGGTCGAGAGGTGAAAACAACGGTCTGTTTAGTAATGGTACAGGATGCTTGAGAAGCCATTGTCGTTGTAGTTAATGTATTGAACGAAACGTGATAGCGCAAAATAAGCCATCCTTGTTGGAAGGTACAATTTAAAGGGTTGCAGTCACCACCCTGGTGGCAAAACGCACGCTTGAGGGATGAAACAACGATTTGAGGGGTGAACGTGCCACCAAAATAAAACGGGCTGGTTGGTTATCCTTCTGAAATAAACTACTTTTGCAACCTGGACCACCAACATCCCAGGCACATATATGAACCAGAAAATTCCAGCCTACCTGTACGAAAAGGGCAACATTATGCGCCTTATCCTGTATACGGCCTTGTTTGCCCTGGTCTTCATCAACATCTACCAGCCCTTCAACAGCCCCAACTGGTTTCCAGTGAGCCGGTTTATGTTTTTTGTTTTTTCCAGTCTGGTCATCCTGACGGGTGTGCTGGTGGTTGTGGTGAGCCGTATCATTATGTATTACCACGCCAGGACCCAAAACCTTTTTGTGTGGCAATACATCCTGTGGGTGTTGGCAGAAATCATTGCCATGGCTCTATTCTATACCCTGTTTGAAAAATTGGTATTGAATGATCCCAGGGACTTCGCCGAGATGATGCGTGAATCGTCCCTCAACACCGGTCTGGTACTGGCCCTACCCTACTCGACAGTCTGGCTTTATTTCGCCTGGAAAGAGAACACCAAACAATTGGAGCGTTTAAGCCGTGAGGAAACCCAAACCGCCCCCGCCAACAAAGGCATGATCAATTTCATGGATGAAAAGAACGAGCTGAAACTTTCGGTGCAGGCCGACCAGGTGCTGTGGTTGGAAGCAGCCGACAATTACGTAAAAATTCACTACCTCAATAAAGGCAAAATTGCCACCTTCATGATACGAAACACGCTCAAAATCATGGAGGAAAGACTCTCCAATACAGCCTTGGCGCGCTGCAACCGCTCCATCATGGTCAATTTCGACAAGGTCAAGGTGTTGCGCAAGGACAAGGAAGGTCTTTTCCTGGGATTGGACCACGAAAACGTACCCGACATCCCCGTGTCAAAATCGTATAGCGACCGCATCATGTTGCGTTTTTCTCAGTATTCTTCGAACGATTTCAAAGCATGACAAATCAAACTCCCTCAACTGTTTATATAGAAACATACGGCTGCCAGATGAACGTGGCAGACAGCGAAGTTGTCGCCTCTATCCTGGAGATGGATGGATTCATCCTGACCGATAAGGCTGATGATGCCGACCTGGTGTTGATCAACACCTGCTCCATCCGCGACAACGCCGAACAACGCATCCTGTCCAGAATCAACCACTTCAACGCTCAGCGGAAAAAAGGTAAAAAGCTTATCCTGGGTATATTAGGTTGTATGGCCGAGCGCGTCAAAGAAGAATTGGTGGAGAAGCACCACGTTGACCTGGTGGCCGGGCCGGATGCCTACCTGGATCTGCCCAACTTGATCGGAGCCGTGGAGCAAGGTGAAAAAGCCGTCAACATCGATTTATCCACCACGGAAACCTACCGCAGCGTGTTGCCCTCCCGCATCGGCGGACCCAGCATCAGCGGTTTTATTTCCATTATGAGAGGTTGCAACAACTTCTGTAATTACTGTATTGTCCCTTACACCAGGGGCAGGGAGCGTAGCCGCGACCCGGATAGCATTCTGGGCGAACTAGCCAACCTGGTCAGCAAAGGGTATAAAGAAGTGACGCTGCTCGGACAAAATGTCAATTCCTACCGCTACTCCGAAGAAGGTGGCTCCACCCTAACCTTTGCCGGTTTGCTGGCATTGGTAGCCGATGCAGCACCAGATGTGCGCATCCGCTTCTCCACTTCCCACCCCAAGGATATGACAGACGACATCCTGGAAACCATCGCCGCCCACGCCAACATCTGCAAACACATCCACCTGCCCGCTCAATCGGGTAGCTCGCGCATACTCAAGTTGATGAACCGCAAGTACGACAGACCCTGGTACCTGGATAGGGTGGCCGCAATCCGACGCATTATTCCCGGTTGCGGGTTGTCGACCGACCTCTTCTGTGGCTTCCACTCTGAAACGCCCGAAGATCATCAGGAGACGCTGTCGCTGATGCGTGAGGTCGGCTTCGACAGCGCCTTTCTGTTCAAGTATTCGGAACGCCCCGGCACGTACGCAGCCAAGCACTTGCCGGACACCGTGGCCGAAAGCGAGAAGATTGAACGGCTCAATGAACTGATCGCCCTTCAAAACGAACTGTCGGCTGCCAGCAACGCCAAGGACGTAGGCCAGGTGTTCGAAGTCTTGTGTGAGGGCTATTCCAAACGCTCCCGTGAGGACTTTTCTGGAAGAACCCAACAAAACAAAATGGTCGTCTTTCCAAAGGGCAAAACCCGTATAGGTGACACAGTCCGCGTCCGCATCACTGGCCACACATCAGCCACGTTGTTGGGTGAACTTGTTTAAAATTGTCAATAAATCTGTATTAGTTCGTTATTTTTGCGGCCATTCGGGATATTTTTTGCACTTTTGCGGCAATTTTAGGGGTCGTCTGTTTTTTTCACTGGTTACCGTTTATGAATCAAAAGCCAAAATCCGTCAGTGCCGCCAGGGTGTTTAACGCCCGCTTTACATCGACACTGAGCATCAGCCTGGTATTATTCCTGGCCGGCATCATGTTGACATTAGGCTTTTTGGCCGGTGCCCTATCCGATCATGTCAAGAAAAATGTGTGCATGTCGGTGGTGGTGGACGATGAAATGGAACTGCCTGACGCCCGTATGTTTCAGAAAAAATTGGAAGCCCTGCCCTGGGCTCGTTCTGTCACGTACATCGATAAGGAAACAGCGCTCAAAGAGTTGGTCGATGCCTTGGGAGACAATCCCGAAGACCTCTTGGGTTACAACCCGGCTTTGGCCTCCTTTGAAGTTTATTTAAACGCCGATTACGCCAACACCGACAGCATGGCCATGGCTGAGACCTACCTGAAACGCTTTAAAAACGTTCAGGAGGTTATTTATCGCAAAGATCTCATCCATTTGGTCAACGAGAATGTCAAACGCATCAATTTAATACTGCTGGTTTTGGCCGTCTTGTTGACGCTCATTTCTTATTCACTCATCCGCAATACGGTGAGGTTGCTCATCTATTCCAAACGCTTCCTGATTCGCACCATGCAACTCGTGGGAGCGGGCAGGGGTTTCATCCGCAAACCCTTCCTGATCGGCAATATTTGGAGCGGCCTGATCGCCTCGGTGTTGGCCATGGGCTACCTCTATGCCTTGCTCCTCTACCTGGACAGCAAAGTGGGTGGCCTCATCAACCTGTTGGATCCCATCATGCTGGGCAGCATTTTCCTGGTGGTCCTGCTGTTCGGCTTGGTCATAATGACATCCGCTACCTGGTTGGCTGTAAATAAGTATTTGAGAATGAACACAAACGATCTATATTACGTTTAATAACGAATAACTAAGATGCAAAAAGAAGACACGTTCAAACAGTTCGCATTAGGCAAAAAAAACCTCCTGCTGATCGCCATTGGATTCCTGGTGGTCGTGCTTGGCTTCATCCTCATGACAGGTAAGCCTTCGCTGGATACAGCCTACAACCCTGATATTTTCAGTTTCAGGCGCATCGTCCTGGGTCCAGGCATCTCCTTGGCTGGCTTCTTGTTTGTCATCGCAGGTATCCTTTATAAAAAGAAAGACAAGGAATGAGTTGGTGGGAAGCCTTGGTGTTGGGGCTAATTCAAGGTTTGACGGAATACTTACCCGTCAGCAGTAGTGGACACTTGGAAATAGGCAACGCCTTGTTTGGCACATCAGGGGCCGACAACCTGACCTTCGGTATTGTGGTGCACGCAGCCACGGTTTTGAGTACCTTGGTGGTGCTCGGATCTGAAATCGGTCGCCTCCTCAAGGGCTTTTTTCGTTTCCAACGCAACGAGGAGACCACCTACTTGCTGAAAATTGGTTTATCCATGATTCCAGTGCTCATAGTAGGCCTGTTTTTCAAGGACACGGTAGAACAATTTTTCGGCAACGGCTTAATCATCGTCGGCGCCATGCTATTGGTTACAGCAACCTTGCTGACTTTTTCCCACCTTGCCAAGCCAAGGCCAAAGGAAACCATCAGTTGGGGTAGCGCATTCATCATCGGGTTGGCACAGGCTATAGCCGTTGTACCCGGTTTGTCCAGGTCGGGCGCCACAATCGCCACCGGCCTGCTATTAGGAAATAAAAAGGAACAAGTGGCTCAATTCTCCTTTTTAATGGTCATCATCCCCATACTCGGGGAAGCCTTTTTGGAATTGATCAGTGGTGACTTGGCCAATACTACATCGATACCGGTCACCTCCCTGATTGTCGGCTTTCTGGCTGCTTTCTTGTCTGGCTGGGCCGCTTGTAAATGGATGCTTGCCCTGGTTAAGAAAGGGAAACTCATCTGGTTTGCCCTCTATTGTGCCCTGGTAGGCTTGTTAACGCTCGCATTGTCTGTTTAATTGAATCATTGGTGCCGTTCAGGCGCGCTGAGCAGCGCCCTTGTTCGCCATCGACTATATGAAAATGAATGTATTTGAAGGCCTGGTGCTGCCCTTTGACAAACCCTTGACCTGGACCTCCTTCCAATTGGTGGCCAAAGTCAGGTACCACCTCTGTAAGAAGTTGGGCATTAAAAAACTAAAAGTGGGGCATGCAGGCACCCTCGATCCCTTGGCTACCGGTGTGATGATACTTTGCACGGGCAAGGCGACCAAACTGATAGAGCGCTATCAGTATCAGACCAAGGAATACGTGGCCACCCTCGAATTGGGTGCTACCACCCCTTCACACGACCTGGAAAAGCCCATCGACCAACGGTTTGATTACAGCCATGTAACCCAAGCCCTGATTGAAGAGACATTACCCAGGTTTATGGGGCGCATCGAACAAGTGCCCCCTTCCTTTTCAGCCTGTAAAGTGGACGGAAAACGCGCCTACGAAATGGCCAGAAAGGGTAAGGAGGTAGAGCTCAAGCCCAAGGTGCTGGTCATTGACGAACTGGAACTACTGGATTGTTCCCTGCCCGCCATCACCCTGCGCATTGTTTGCAGCAAAGGCACCTACATCAGGGCTCTTGCCAGGGATTTGGGAGAAGCTTTGGGTTGTGGTGCCCACTTGACAGCCCTCAAACGCACAAGGGTAGGGGAAATCAAACTGGACGACTGCTACAGTGTCGAATCGTTCGAAGCCTGGTTATCCGGGTTGACGGCTGAAGACCTGGCTCCTGCTGACCAACGTCAATAATAACAACTAAATATGACCCTATGAAACTTTCAAAGTTCAAGTTCAAGCTGCCTGAAGAGTTGATCGCCCAATATCCGGCGCCCAACAGGGACGAATCCAGGCTGATGGTGCTCAACAGGGCTTCCGGTACGATTGAACACCGTGTATTCAAAGAAATCACACAGTATTTCGACGAAAAGGATGTATTCATCTTCAACGATACCAAAGTGTTTCCCGCTCGCCTGTACGGCAACAAGGAGAAAACGGGTGCTCAGATTGAAGTGTTCCTGCTCAGAGAACTCAACGAAGAATTCCGTCTTTGGGATGTGTTGGTCGATCCTGCCCGTAAAATTCGTATCGGTAACAAACTTTATTTCGGTGAAGACGAATCGATGGTGGCCGAAGTCATTGACAACACGACATCCAGGGGACGCACTTTGCGCTTTCTGTTTGATGGCAGCCATGAGGACTTCAAAAATGCCCTTTATGCCTTGGGGGAAACACCCCTTCCAAGGAGCATCCAACGACAGGTAGAACCAGACGATGAAGCCCGCTTCCAAACCATCTTCGCCGCCAATGAGGGGGCTGTGGTGGCACCAGCTGCTGGCTTACATTTCAGCCGCGAGTTGCTCAAACGCATGGAAATCAAGGGTATTGATTTTGCCTACGTGACCTTGCACGCCGGTTTGGGCAATTTCAGGGAAATTGACGTTGAAGACTTGACCAAGCACAAGATGGATTCCGAACAAATGCGCATCACCGATGACGCTGTTCGCATCGTCAACGCAGCCAAGGATGAAAACAGACGCGTTTGCGCTGTAGGAACCACCGTCATGAGGGCCATCGAAAGCTCAGTAGGAGCCGCCGGTCACCTCAAACCTTTCGACGGTTGGACCAACAAATTCATCTTCCCTCCCTACGACTTCAGCGTAGCCAACACCATGATTTCCAACTTTCATGCCCCGCTGTCCACCCTCCTGATGATGGTGGCCTCTTTTGGTGGCTATGAATTTGTCATGGACGCCTACGAGGTAGCTATCAAGGAAAAATACAGGTTCGGCACCTACGGCGATGCCATGTTGATCATCTAACGTCAACCATGGCTATTGTATACCTCAGCCTGGGTTCCAACAGAGGCGACAGAGCCGCCTTGCTGGAAGAAGCCTATGCACAGATAGAAACAACGATCGGGTCCATCACGGCCCGATCGCCTGTTTTTGAGACGGCACCTTGGGGGTTTGACTCGCCGCACATGTTTCTCAACGCGTGCGCTGCCGTAGAAACGACGATGTCACCCTCGGACTGCCTCGTACACATCAACCGCATCGAAAAGCGCCTGGGGCGCACGAGAACGGCCAAATCGGGCTACTCCGACCGCACCATGGACATTGACATCTTGTTTTACGATAATCTGATTTGTGAAACGGCGGATTTAGTGATTCCACATCCCCACCTGCACGAACGGCTTTTTGTGCTGGAACCCCTGGTCACCATCGCACCCGATCTGAAGCACCCAGTGTTGCATCAAACCATGAGTAACTTGCTGAAAGCGCTCAACGAATAATCATGAATTTGCTGACCTGTTGTTCGATTCCGTCCTCGGTGGCGCTGAACACCAGATATACCCCACTGGCCGCCGGTTTTCCCTGACGGTTGAGGCCACTCCACCCGAATTGTCCTCCCAACGATGTGCCAGCTACCAGGAGGTTGCCGTTCAAGTCGGTAATCCTGACCTGACTGTTGGCTTGCAGGCCGGTCACGGTGATGGTACCGGCATAACCCGGCTTAACGGGATTGGGAAAAACACGTACAGCGCTGTAATCTGCTTTTCCAGCTGTCGCTTCAGCCCTGTACGAAACCAGACCGGCACTGGTACCGATAAACGCTTCACCTGTTTCCGGATGGAGGGTGATGGAGAGGATGTAGTCGGAGGGTAGGGGGCTGTTATCTGTGTTGAAACGATGAACGGTCTCAGTACCATCGGGCGATAAGACGTATAGCCCACTACCTTCGGTACCTATCCATTTGCGATTGGCGCCATCAACGGCTATACAATTGATGCGGATATCCTTCAACAGGTAATCAGCCTGGTCAGTGCCGTCATTTCTGGCAATTTTAACCCTGGTAAATTGATAATTGGTGTTGAAGATTGAAGTCGGATTATGAGCCAATACAGGACCTTCGTTGGTGCCTATCCACAAGGTTCCGTTCAAATCTTCGGTGATGCAATTGTACACGAAAGGATTGAGCACACCTTCTTCGTAGGGCAGTGTATTAAACCACCGGACTGTATCATCAGAGGTATCCCAGTTTGTACCTCGCCTGTCAATGACAGCCACTCCATACCCCCTCGCCCTGACTGAATTGATCCATATTTGACCCGTAGAGGTAAACAAGATGGAGCCCCAGGTTGGCGCCGCTGGCATTTTTGGATAGCATAGACTGGTCCATGTGCCATCGGGTTTGAGGATACGAATGATCGTATCATTGGTGAATTTTGAACTGAAGTTGCTGTTCAGTACCCATAGATTACCCTCATCATCGAAAACGGGTCCGTCCACCCTACAATAAGGCCCGGGCAGTAGGGTTAACAGAGGGCTGTTGTATTGATTGTGAAGGCGGAAAAAACGATGATTTCTGAATTCATACAACCCTTCGCCCCAACTACTAAGAAAAAAATGCCCTTCCTCTTTCGGATCGATGGCCATGCCTAGAATATCCATGAACCGCTCTCCTGTTATCAAAGAAATGGAATCTTTTTGTTCAAGCGACGTCCACTCCTCACCATCAAAACGCATCACATCGCCAGCCAGGAATTGTCTGTCTCCCCAGCGTCCACCAGGTGTCGCGTAATACACACCATCCCTGACCATACCATACCACGCTGTTTCCTGGCTAGGTCCATCAGGAATAACCGATTCTCCCGTCTGATTGTAACCGGTATCCGTATGCGACCAGGTCATCAATCCCTGAGCACCCGATGCCGTAATAATGGTTTGAGCATCCACTCGACTGACATCATGAACGGGAGCAGTAATCAAACTGTAGGACCAATCCGTTTCGAAGACATATCCTTTATCATACGCACACACATACAGCTTATCGGCTGTCGCTTGCAGGCGTATAAAAGCGCCGTCTGTCCACACATGCTGCCATTGACCACCCCGACGGACGTACAACGCACCCGTTGTAGTCAGCATCACCAATTGGCCATCAAACATCACCAGATTTGTGGGCACCGAGCCTGCAGGCACCGGTAGTTTTTTCCACGCTGCCGGATCAAGCAGGTTGGTCGAACGATCTCCAGCAAACAAACCATTGGGTGTGGCTAAAAACAGCGAATCAACCGTCATGGCTGCATCACTGATGTGTTCCTGGATGGAATAGGGGGTTGCTGTCAGTAAGGGTCTGTAATGGTCGATGATGTGCTGTTTCTCCACATCAATGAGTAAAAGGCCCACACCGGTGGCCAAAAGAGCCGTCGATCCATCCACCCTCAGGTTGTAGACCGTCTTGTCG
>JAAYBL010000016.1 GCA_012718945.1 Bacteroidales bacterium | reverse complement strand
CCATGCGGTATCTCGTTATTATGCGGTATTAGTCCGCCTTTCGACGGGTTATTCCACTGTCATGGGTAGGTTGCATACGTGTTACTCACCCGTGCGCCGGTCGCCACCAAAATATTGCTATTCCGTGCTGCCCCTCGACTTGCATGTGTTAAGCCTATCGCTAGCGTTCATCCTGAGCCAGGATCAAACTCTTCCTTGTATAAGTTTTGTTTTGTCCTTAGCTTGCAGGGTCGTCTTTTTTTTCTTGACGGTTCGATTTTTACCCAAAATCTCTTGTTCTTGTACTACTTGTATCTCACTATTCCAAAGAGCGATTGTTTACGCTTTAAAAGCGTCCTTTCCTCGAAAAAGAACCGAGACTTCAACAGACTCGGCCTCAATAAAGCGAAAGGGCTACAAATATACGGCAAGTTTTTAAAACAACAAACCTTTTGAAGATTAATTTTCTGCAAAAAAAGTAAGTTTCTTTAGAAGCGATTGCCTTATGTGCTTTGCTCTCAAAGCGGGTGCAAAAGTAGGGGCTTTTTTAACAGCATCCAACTATTTTGGTCTTTTTTTTATGCTGAAAAACATAAAAAAAACTTGTCCGCTAATTATCAGGCAGATAGAAACCATAAAAAAATGGCTCAAAACGGGCGGAAACACCGTTTGACTACCATTATGAAGAAAAGGGCAGGCATTATTCCATGCCCAGCGTAGCAGGAAGATCGGCCATTGACGCCAATGTCACATAGTCCGATGCCGGAATATCGGCCTGTTCATGAGCCCAAACACCTGGTTGAGGAATGTGTATGGCATGCCCCCCCAAGGATAAAACAGGCAGAATATCCGACCGAAGAGAGTTACCCACCATAAGAAAAGCCTCGGGTCGTATAGATAAGGTCTCCAGTAAACGCCTATAATTAGAGACCTTCTTTTCGGTCACTATCTCGATATGGTGAAAATAGGGCAGCAAGCCGGAAGCCTTGAGTTTGCGTTCCTGGTCCAACAAATCACCCTTGGTCACCACCACCAACCGTTTCATAGCGGCTACTTGAGGCAAAACGGTCAAGACACCTGGCAACAAAGCAACGGGCTGTTGGAGCATCCCCCGTCCCAGTTCCAGCAAACGGTGAATATCTGCTGCCGGAATCTGCCCATTACTGCCCTCAATGGCCGCTTCCACCAATGACAACGTATACGCCATCACTCCATATCCATACCAGGGCATATTGCGCTCTTCCACCTTATATAATAAGGAGCGCACCGATTCCGATGTAAGATAAGGTGCCATCACTGTGCAAAACGCTTTTTCAACCGCTAGAAAGTACACAGCATTCTCCCACAATGTATCATCGGCATCGAAACCAATGACGTCTATCGTATCAAGCAAGGCCTTCCCCATTACAGGTGAGCTGCCGGTCATCAAAGACACCCCTGTCGTTTTAGCGACACAATCATCCATAGTAATCTATTCCATTTGAAACAAACACAAAGATACCACATTCTCTTCCAACCTCGTTACGTGTCTTAACCCATGAATTCCAGGCCTGTTGGAAATGATTGCTCCAATACTGAAAAAAACGTAGATTTGAAGGAAGAAATGGCTTATTTTTGTGTATTAATCCATGTCTCATGCACCCATTAATCCTATTTCACACCGCTAACACCTTACGGAATACAGGCGGCGATTCCCCCTGGATTGTTGCAGAACAGTCCAATCCGTATTCCAGCGAAGGCATGAAAGCCATCATCGAAGCGTCAGACCAAACCTATTTCCTGATCTGTACCAGTCCCAATCTCCCCGAACCAGGCGCTTATGCCTTGGAACGAATGGTGCAGGTGGCCGATGATACGGGTGCCGTATTGTTGTACAGCGATTACAACAAGCGAGAAAACAACACGTTGAAAACCCACGCCCTCAACGACTACCAGGTAGGCAGTTTACGGGATGATTTCGATTTCGGCCCGCTTATACTTGTCCGTACCGCGACCGCCAAGGCCCTTCTGAAGGAATTGATGCCCCATCTGCAAGCAGCTGCCTTGTACGACCTTCGACTGGCATTATCCAGAAGAGGCCCCATTGT
Organism: Bacteroidales bacterium; assembly: GCA_012718945.1. GTDB lineage: Bacteria > Bacteroidota > Bacteroidia > Bacteroidales > UBA1402 > UBA8389. The sequence continues at coordinate 8,291 of JAAYBL010000016.1, read as the reverse complement.
GCATCTGAATGAACGACTCTATACGCAGGTTGACACCAAAACCAGCGATCTGGAAACCAAACAATTCGCGTACGTGGATCCAAAAAACCGCAACACGCAGCTGGAAATGGAAGCTGTTTGCACCCAACACCTCAAAGCCATTGGAGCCTGGCTGCCCCCCATCAACGATGGTCCCGATTTCGAACAGGGATCGTTCCCGGTTGAAGCCAGTGTTATCATTCCAGTCAAAAACAGAATCCGCACCATCGCAGACGCCATCGATTCCGTGTTGAGCCAGGAAGCCCCCTTCCCTTTCAACCTGATTATCATCGACAACCATTCGAACGATGGCACAACGGCCTTGATAGCCGATAGAGCCCAAAAAGATACCCGCATCGTACACCTTATCCCGAAACGAGACGACCTGGGCATTGGTGGCTGTTGGCAGGCAGGAATCAATCATCCCGCTTGCGGACGCTTTGCGGTGCAACTGGACAGCGATGACGTGTACAGCGACAACCACACCTTGGCAACCATCGTCAACGCCTTTTATACCCAACGTTGTGCCATGTTGGTAGGGAGCTACCGAATGTGCAATTTTCAGTTGGAGACCATTCCTCCCGGCATCATCGACCACAAAGAGTGGACCCCCGAAAACGGCCACAACAACGCCCTGCGCATCAACGGATTGGGAGCACCGCGTGCCTTCCATACCGCAACATTGAGAGCCATCGGGATACCCAACACCAGTTACGGCGAAGATTATGCCTTGGGGTTGCGCCTTTCCAGACGCTGGAAAATTGGCCGCCTATACGAGGTACTCTATCTATGCCGACGCTGGGAAGACAACACCGATGCCGCCATTGACTTGGCAAAACTCAACGCCTTCAATCATTACAAAGACCAGCTCAGAAGCATCGAACTCATTGCCAGGCAACGTTTGAACGCAGGCAATAAGACTGAATCACTCTAACATTCAAGACGATGAACAACTTCAACTACTCCAACCCCGTCAAGATCATCTTCGGGAAGCGTACCATCGCCCACATTGCCGATGAAATACCCCTGCAGTCCAAGATACTCCTGGTCTACGGAGGCGGCAGTATTAAGTCCAACGGTGTGTACCAGCAGGTCACAGAAGCGCTCAAACGCCATACCCTCTTCGAGTTTTCAGGCATAGAAGCCAACCCCACCCTGGAAACAAGCCTGAAAGCCATTGAATTGATTAAAAAAGAATCCATCAACTTCATTCTGGCAGTCGGTGGAGGCTCAGTCATTGATGCCTCCAAGTTCATGGCCCTGGGCAGTCAAGCCTCGGGCGATCCCTGGGAGATTCTATCCAAGGGCAAGTACCCCGAAAAGGCCTTACCCTTGGGCACCATCCTGACCCTGCCGGCCACCGGTACGGAAATGAACGACAGGGCCGTGATCACCAACAAGGCCTTACAAGACAAACGGTCTTTCAGAACTCCTTTGGTCTTCCCCCGTTTTTCCGTACTCGACCCCGAGGTGACCTACTCTTTGCCCGTAAGACAAGTCGCCAACGGTGTGGTCGACACGTTTGTCCACACCACGGAACAATATTTGACCTATCCGGACAACGCCCAGGTACAAGACCGTTTTGCCGAAAGCATCCTCAAGATATTGGTCGACCTGGGTCCGCAAGCACTGAAAACACCTGAAGATTACCATGTAAGAGGTAATCTGATGTGGGCCTCCTCCTGGGCTTTGAACGGTTGGATTGGGCAAGGAGTACCCGAAGACTGGGCTACCCACCAGATCGGTCATGAGTTGACAGCGTTCTACGGGCTGGACCACGCCCAAACACTGGCCATCGTTTTACCTGGTGTCCTGGAATCCCAGTTTGAGTACAAGATGGACAAATTAGCCCAATTCGGAGAACGGGTTTTCAACCTCAACCAACCAAACACAAAAGAACGGGCCAAGGCCACCATCGACGCTATTGAGGCTTTTTTCAAACAGATGGGGGTGGGAACCCGACTTAGCGATTACGGTTTGGGAGACGAGGTCCCCGCCAAAGTGGCCAACAGACTTAGGGAAAGAGGTTGGGTGCTCGGAGAACACCAACGCATCACGGCCGATGTCGTGGAGACCCTGTTGCAAAGCCGACGCTGATGATGTCACCACATGCCCGTTTTTTTCAGGCTCAACTGAGCCATTGGCCCCTGGCCGCTGAGAACTATGCGAAGTTGTCGGAGGTCATGACCCGCACCCTCCTGGTGGATGATGTGACCGTGGTTGTCCAGTACAACCCAGGACGTAAAGCATCCACCACAGCCAACATCAGCCAACAGGCCATACAGGCAAGACCCTGCTTCCTATGCGATGCCAACAGGCCAGCCGAGCAAGAAAGCATGGCCCTGCCAGACACACCCTCATTCAAACTGCTCGTCAATCCTTTTCCCGTTCTGCCCAGGCATTATACCCTGACCGGCACGCACCAACCGCAGGTTTTGCGTCCCTTTTTGACCGATTTTCTACGATTTACCAAGCAGTTTGACGACAGCGTGGTCTTCTACAACGGCCCTCGCTGTGGCGCATCCGCCCCCGATCATCTACATTTTCAGGCTGGGAACAAAGGCATTATGCCCCTCCCCACCACGGCAAAACAATGGCAACACACCAACAGCCGATTGATTCATCGGGAGAGCGGAGTGATTATCAACCGTCTGACCGGACTCCTTCGTAGTGGCTGGTTGATACAGGGAAACGATATTGAACGGCTGAACAGCTGGTTGAACCAGTTGCTGGATCAACTGACCACCAATCCATCTGAAGAACCCATGGTCAACCTGCTGGGGTGGTTCGAAGACGACCAATGGCAACTATTGCTCTTTCCCCGCAAAGCCCACAGACCCACCTGTTACAGTGCAACGGACGACAGCCAACGGCTTATCAGTCCGGCTTCCGTGGAAATGAGCGGTTTGATGGTGGTGAGTCGTTATGAGGATTACCAAAACGTAACAGCCGAGGAAGTTAAGACCATTTTCAGCGAAGTTGCCTGGTCGGACGAAGACGTGGCCGCATTGACCCCCTCCTTGTTGTCGAAGGCCACCCCATTGACCGAAAAGGAATGGTCGACGAACAAGCAACAGGAACCAACCCTGGATGTAGGCATTGTCAGCGGCGTGAGCATCGGTGTCCATTTTCCCACAGCCTATCGCCTGACAGGCAAACAGCAACAAGCCGGGATGGACGCAACGGATACAATCGCTATTGTGGAAGGCTCCCATACACTGACCCATGCTCCCGGTTGCATCTTGTATGACAACGCACCCTTCGAAAGCCTCCGATTTGACCCACTGGAAGAACAATCCGTCGTTGAACTGGACAATGTCCGCATTGGTATTGGCTTCCATTGGGAACGAACCGAAAAACAAGTCTTTGAAGGCAGCCTGATTATCCTGACCGATGATCAGAACCTGACGGCTGTCAATCGGATACCGCTCGAAGCCTACCTCACCAGTGTCATCTCATCGGAAATGAGCGCCAACGCCTCTGCGTCACTGCTCAAGGCTCATGCTGTCATTTCACGCAGCTGGTTGTTGGCTCAGTTACAACAAAAGGGCAAGAAGGCTCCATCCCAAGTAGGCATGGTTGATAATGAGACCACCCGTATTCGCTGGTACGACAGGGAAGACCATGACCGCTTCGATGTCTGTGCCGATGATCATTGTCAGCGCTACCAAGGTTTGACAAGGGCCACCAATCCCAAGGTACGACAAGCCATTCAAGCCACCAGAGGTTTGGTACTCAGGGCCGATGGAGAAATCTGCGATGCCCGGTTTTCCAAATGTTGTGGCGGCTACCTTGAAGCCTTCGAGCATTGCTGGGAAAATGCGCCAAAAAGTTACCTGGTTGGTAAGGCTGACTGGATCAAGCAGGCTGGAGTTACAGCCCCTTTATCCCTTGCGGAACAGACGACCGAACACCCGGATTTGAGTCAGGAAGGCCAAGCCAGGGCGTGGATACTGGGCTATCCACCTGCATTTTGTCACACCAACGACCCTTCCATCCTCTCCCAGGTGCTCAACCATTATGACCAGGAGACCCCCGATTTTTACCGCTGGACCGTGCAGTACACCACGGAAGCCCTCAGCGAATTGATCCACCGCCGTTCCGGTATCGATTTCGGTACCATACTCGAATTAGAACCAGTAGAAAGGGGTTGCTCAGGCCGTTTGGTCAAACTCCGCATCGTTGGCAGCAAGCAAAGCCGCATCATTGGTAAAGAATTGGAAATCAGACGTACACTATCCGAGAGCCACTTATACAGCTCCGCTTTTGTTGTGGAAAAAACAGTCGACGGCTTTATCCTCCACGGTGCAGGCTGGGGCCACGGGGTTGGCCTTTGCCAAATTGGCGCTGCCGTGATGGGCGAACAAGGCTATGATTTCCAGACTATTCTGGCCCATTATTACCCCAACACCAGTTTGGACGCCATCTATATATAATAGGAATCAAACCTGACCCACTATCTAACAACCTTGCCCAGTCTTAAACACCACCTAGATGAAACAACACAACCTCACCAAAAACCGCCCCTGGGCCTGGATCCCCACTTTGTATTTTGCCGAAGGCGTACCCTACGTGGCCGTCATGACCATTTCCGTGATCATGTTCAAGCGGTTCGGCTTGTCCAACACGGATATTGCTTTATATACCAGCTGGCTGTACCTTCCCTGGACCCTCAAATTTCTATGGAGTCCCTTTGTCGACCTGCTTAAGACCAAACGTTGGTGGATAGTCACCATGCAGTTGTTGATCGGCGCCTGCCTGGCCGGAGTCGCCTTTTCACTGCCAACCCCCCAATGGTTCCAGTACAGCATGGCCTTCTTTTGGCTGATGGCGTTCAGTTCGGCCACCCACGACATCGCGGCCGATGGTTTTTACATGTTGGGGCTCAACGACAAGGACCAAGCCTTTTTTGTCGGCATCCGAAACACCTTCTACCGCCTGGCCATGATCAGCGGTCAAGGGCTGTTGATCATCCTGGCCGGATCGCTGGAATCCATAGACCTTCAAAAAATGGCTGAACAACAAGCCGACAATGCCATTGTTCGACTCTTCTACCCCATCATTGAACGCATGGGCACCATTCCCTTTGCCTGGATGGTCACCTTCCTACTGATGGCACTCTTGTTTGTGGCCTTCGGTTTTTATCATAAACGTCAACTTCCCTATCCGGCCGTCGACCAACCCAGATCAGACCAACGCATCGCCGACATTTTCAAAGCCATCGGATACACCTTCACCAGTTTCTTTAAAAAAGAACACAGTGTCCTGGCCATCGCCTTCCTACTTTTCTACCGTTTTTCAGAAGCCCAGCTGTTGAAGCTATCCTCTCCTTTTCTACTCGATGACAGGGCTGTCGGAGGTTTAGGGCTCAGTACAGCGGCTGTCGGAACGGTCTATGGTGTGGTGGGTGTTATTGCATTGATTCTTGGCGGCATCCTGGGGGGCATTGCCGTGTCCAGGCATGGGTTGAAAAAGTGGATCTGGCCCATGGTGCTTTGCCTCACCCTGCCCAACATTACTTCTGTCTATTTTGCCTATGCGCTACCCGAAAGCCTCTGGATCATCAACGCTGGCGTGGCGTTTGAACAATTCGGTTACGGCTTTGGATTTACAGCCTACACCATTTTTATGTTGCATTTTAGCAAAGGCGAACATCAAACAGCCCATTATGCCTTTTGTACTGCGTTCATGGCCCTGGGCATGATGTTGCCCGGTATGTTTGCAGGGGCACTGCAGGAATGGATGGGGTATCAACATTTCTTTATTTACGTGATGGTTTGCGCACTTGTTCCCATTTTCTTAGTAGCTTTGCTGTACCCGAAACTGAAACACGACGCCCTATGACGTTGGTTATTGACACCAAAACCCTTACGCAAGACACCAAGCTGGCCGAACTGGTCCGAAGTGACCTCAACCTGCTGTTTGTACTCAACCAATTCTCCATGCCCATGGGGTTTGGCGACAAGACCATTGGGGAGATTTGCCGGTCACACGGGGTAGATACCGAAAGTTTTCTCACCCTGCTGATGTTTCATGCTCAGCCGGACAAACCAGACAAGGAGCGCCTCTGCCACCTGGACGCAGCCACCATTCTGACTTACCTCAAAAACTCACATACCTACTTTCTGGACTACCGCCTGCCAGCCATCAAGGAGCAACTGGCCGTCGCCCTGCAGGCACATGCCACCCGATCAACCATCCTCCAATACTTTGACGAATACGAAACAGAGGTAAAGGAGCACATGAATTACGAGAACCTGGTCTTTTTCCCGTACGTGGAGTCATTGTTGGCTGGAAGCGAACCAGTCGGTTATTCGGTAAAGGATTTTCAAGCCAGGCACAACAATGTTGACGAAGCCCTGGAAGAGTTGCTCAGCCTGCTGATCAAGTACTTACCCACTGAAGGCCAATACTTCCTACTATCCGATGCACTGGAAGCCATCAAACGATGTCACCGCGACCTTACCCTGCACACCTACCTGGAAGACGACATCCTGGTGCCTAAAATCCAATTATTGGAAAAGCACAAGGTGGCAGAGACCGTCAAGTCCGTTCAGGAACCCAACGAATTGAGTGATCGTGAAAAAGAAATTGTTTGCAGTGTAGCTCAAGGCTTGAGCAACAAACAAATTGCCGACAAGCACTTCATTTCCATCCACACCGTTATCACTCACCGGCGCAACATCAGCCGAAAACTGGGCATACACAGTTCAGCCGGCCTCGTCGTGTACGCCATCTTAAATAAGCTGGTAACCATCGACGAACTCCGGCTGAATGCCTAAATGTTGCGTGTGAGCGTCCGTGCTCTACTCATCAAACGAATCCCACATTTCACTGTGAGTCAACGTGAAAGACCCCTTGATCTCTATCGTGTAATGACCCTTGATGCTTGTGCAGTAATTGGCCTGAAAGGGCACGTTTGTCACTTGAAACGAGGGTTCTGATTGGCCATTTCTAACCATGGTAAACGTCAGGTCGGACACATTGGCTGAAGAAGCACCGGCTAATACAAAAATATCATTCGTATTAAGTTTGTAAGGAGCCTCCTTTGTACCGGTAGCACCGGCTGACAAGTCATATAATGCCCGCCATATTTTGGACAGCCTCGTAAGGTGTAACAATAATGTTTAAATTTGAACTGTCGGAATATTGGCAGACATTATACACAAAAAGTTCTAAAAAAAACAATCAAACGCTTTTTCTTAGCATAGACGTCTGGAACTACTGACCAAAAAACTAATCGTACGATTATTCGATTCAAGTTGGGCCCTCAATGTGGGATAAAAAAACCGCCGCAAGCCTTGGCCTGCGGCGGTGATCATATAGAAGGGTGTGAAAAAGTTGCTTACTTCACTTCTTCGAATGTAATATGTATTGATATTCAGTAATATACAAACATATGTTGCAAATATGACACAATTAAAAAGGTAGTAAAAATAAAACATATAAACCTGTATATTAATTACTTATAGCCTTTCTAATAAACAAATATAAATCTCTCGCAAAGATACACTAAATCTCAGAATTTGAGAGCTGGAGAATAAAAAAACCGCCCCTTTAGAGGGCGGTTCTCGCAAGAAAACCATTTACCAACGCTTAGGCAATAGTCACAGAACCTAAATAAATGCTGTTTGCTACTTCTTTTCCGTCTGCGGTAATGAAGTCCAGGAACACTTCAACATTTTCGCCAGCCCAATCGGCAGGAACAGAAATATCTTCTGTGCCAGCTACCCTTTGGTTACCACCTGCATCAAATACAGATTCGGCTCTTGTTGGGTTCAAAACAACAATCAAAGCTTTGTCTGTTTGGGTTGCAGTACCGCTACCGGAATTGTCATCCCATGTAAGAGTTACAACACCATTTGCAGAGGTTGCTTGCGCATTGGCTGCCCCTGTAAGATTACCACGAGAAACAAGCACTTTTGAAAGGTCAATGCTGTAATCAGCAGAAGAACTGCCAGTAACAGCGTTGTTCAAAATGTAAGACATTGCAGCGTTGAACGCTGTTTGTTTGATTGCGTACTTTTCGTAACCAACTCGGAGAAATCCGGTTATTGGTTTCAAAATTGCCAACACTAAAGCGAACTTAGTACGCTGATTTACCTGCCCATCTGTGCGAGGATTGCTTACTGAAGTTGCTTTTGCACGCATGTAACTGATACCTTTCCAGTTACCACCTACGACATTTCCCACTTTACCTGAGAAGCTTCCGAGAATACCTAAATTAATCTTTCCCATACCTTAAAAATTTAAAAATGAATAATAGTTTAATT
>JAAYBL010000105.1 GCA_012718945.1 Bacteroidales bacterium | reverse complement strand
TTGTAAATCGCAAGATATCAGACAAATATGCCGCTTTCTTGTTTAAAGCAACGCCGCGTCATCACCCACATAACCTTTATCGAGGACGGCTTGGGCACGACCTGTACGACGGAATTCCTTGGGTGTCATGCCGGCTTTCTGGCGGAAGAAGGTTGAAAACTGACCCGGTGTGTCGAATGTTAGTTCGTACGCAATTTCCGAAACGGAAAGATTGGTGTTGAGCAGTAGTTCCTTGGCCCGTTGGAGGCGGATTTGAAGTTGAAATTGAGCGGGAGAGATGCCTGCATATTTTTTAAACGCTTTCCTGAACCACGAATAGCCCAGCCCCAGGCGTTCGGCCACTTCAGCCGGAGAAAGGTGGGTATTGATGTTTTCCCTGATAATCACACGGGCCTGGTTGATTTTCTCCACGACATCCCTGTCGGAGAAAAGGCTGTTCTGGTTTTTGTAGTACAAAAGCCCCAACATATGACGCACAATGCTCGATGCTACCTGCTGATAGCCGACAGCCTCCTGCTCTGCGTAATTTATGACGGCCTTGTAATAGGAAATGAATTCATCGTCGATTCCGATTTTAAACACCGGCTTGGTCAATGAAAAAAAAGACGACCGCATGATGTTGCGCATGTTCAGCCCGTCGAATCCGACCCAATACTCATCCCAGCCAGTCTCCGCGTTGCTACAGTAACTATGCCACTCACCCGGAAACAACAAGATGACATTGCCGGCACTAATGTCAGTGGGAGGGCAATGGCTGGATTCAAACGTTCCAGTGCCATTAATGATAAACAAGAGCTGAAACTCATCCAACACACGCCCCCTTTTGGGATTGAAACTGTACACGGAGGGATGAATGGATAAGAAAGGATTGACAGCTGATGGGGGTATGCTCTGAAAGCCACAAGTGGTTAAATAGAGCCCCCAGTCAACATCCTTATCGTTAACGGTCAGGTAATTGAAACGATTCTTCGGTTTGACATCCATGGTATTCAGTACACAAGTAAACAGCCAATAATTGACGAATCGGTCGATTAAGGTAGCAAGCGGTCAAATTTTGATGGAATAATGTCACTTTTTGTAACTCACCTCCAACGGCAAAGTGTAACTTTGTTGGTTGAACTTGTCCGCGTATAACGGCAAATATACCACATTTTTACCCACTTACACCGCCATGTCAAAAAAAGCACTTGCCGGCGCCCTGCTCTCCGGCCTCTTTCTGTCTCTGATGCCGGCCTCAGCCGCAACCTATTTTCCCCCTCAAGACCTGACCACCGTCGGAGCCTATTACTACCCTGAACATTGGGACGAAAAAGAATGGGCCAGGGATTTCAAACAAATGGCCGACCTGGGCTTTGAATTCACCCATTTTGCTGAATTTGCCTGGGCACAACTTGAGCCCAAAGATGGGGTTTACGACTTCACCTGGCTGGACAAAGCCATTGAATTGGCAGGAGCCAACAACCTGAAAATCGTGTTATGTACCTCAACGGCCACACCTCCCGTCTGGCTGGTCAGGGCTCATCCAGAGTTTCTGATTACCAATGAAGACGGAACCAAACTGGACCACGGTGCCAGGCAACACGCCTCCTTCGTCAATCCCTTCTACCGTGAACGTTCCCTTCAAATGATAACCGAGCTGGCCAAGCGCTACGGAAAGGATAAACGGGTCATAGGCTGGCAACTCGACAACGAACCTGCCGTGCAGTTTGATTACGGTGAAGCCGCTCAGCAAGGATTCAGAGCGTTCCTAAAAGAGAAATACCCCACCATCGAGGCCTTGAACGCAGCCTGGGGAACGGCTTTCTGGAGCCAAATCTACAGCGACTTCGACGAAATCACGTTGCCCAAACGGGCCATGATGTTTATGAATCCTCATCAGATCATGGATTACCGCCGATTTGCCGCTAGCCAGACAGCCCTGTTTCTGGATATGCAGAGCGCCTGCATCAAGCAATATGCCACTCCCGCTCAGTTTGTAACCACCAACTACATCCCCAACTACGGAGAAGGCCACATAGGCACCTGCCGCAACCTTGATTTTCACAGCTACACACGTTACATGGTGTTTGGTGACAAGACAGGCATAGGCCCCCAAGGCTTCAGGGTGGGCGACCCCTTGCGCATTGCCTTTGCCAATGACTTTTTCAGGCCCATTGATGGTCTCTACGGGGTCATGGAGCTCCAACCCGGCCAGGTCAACTGGGGCGAAGTAAACGCCCAACCGCTGCCCGGAGCTGTCAGGCTTTGGTTGTGGAGTGTCTTTGCCGGCGACAGCAAATTCACCTGCACCTACCGCTACCGTCAACCCTTGGCCGGCATGGAACAATACCATTACGGCATCGTTGGAACGGACGGTGTGACCGTCACCCCAGGTGGAAAGGAATACGTTCAATTCATCCAGGAAATCAAACAGCTCAGATCCCAGGCCCAACCAGGAGCCAAGGCACCGGCCTCCTACACGGCCAGGCGTGCCGCCATCCTGCACAACCATGAGAACGACTGGAACATGGAGCGGCAAAAACAAAACAAATACTGGGATACTGAAAAACACCAACTCCGCTATTACGAAGCCCTGAAGGCCTTTGGCGCACCGGTAGACATCATCAAGGAGAACAAGGATTTCGAAACCTATCCCTTCCTCATCGTACCAGCCTACCAACTGATTGATGAAGCCCTTGTGGAACGTTGGAAGGAGTACGCTTCAAAGGGTGGTCACCTGATCATTTCCTGCCGTACGGGCCACAAAGACAGGTTTGGACGACTTTTCCCGGTGAAATTTGGCGGCAAACTCTTCGACTTGATCGGTGCCGAATTGGATTTCTACGACCTGCAACATCCCGATGGTCAGGGAGCTGTCCGTGTGGGCAACCAATCATATGGCTGGTTCACCTGGGGCGAAGCCTTCAAGCCCTATCCCGGAACAGAGGTATGGGGTACGTTTGAAAACGATTTCTACGCAAACAAACCGGCCGTCATCCACCGTAAGTTGGGCAAAGGCACAGTGACCTACATTGGTGTGGACAGTCGCAAAGGCGACCTGGAAAAGGCCATCTTGCAAAAAGTCTATCAAGTGGCCGGGGTGCCCGTGTTGGATTTACCACAGGGTTTGCTGATTGAATACAGAGATGGTTTAGGTATCGCCTTGAACTACAGCGACCAAACACTGGACCTGCCCATAGCCAAGGGTAAAAAACACCTGATTGGACAATTGCCCTTACCCACGACCGGGGTGCTTGTTTGGAAAGCCAACGAATAACCAACAGGGGCTATGACACTTATCTCGGTCATCGGGGTGTTGGCTGCCGTCGCATCCACCCTCAACCAGCTGCCTCAGGCCTACAAAACCATCCGCAGCAAAGACACGCACAGCCTGTCACTGGGCATGTACAGCATGGTTTGGGTGGCCACTGCCCTGTGGCTGACCTACGGTATCCTGCTGAAGGATGTCCCCTTGATCCTGTCCAACAGCCTCTCCATTTTACCCATCACGTACATCCTGTCCATGAAGGTCTATAACACGGCCATTGGCAAGGATGCTTCCATCGATGCCTTGCTGAAAAAGGAAAAGTTGATGCCTTGAAGCCCTCTATCCAAAGAGGGCTCCAGGCATAAACGTCGCTTAGGGTAGATCTGTCAATCCAGTGACCCTTAGTTGTTTGAAACGCTGGACGGAGGGTTCCATCGTACTGGCGACTCTGATTAGACTGATCTTGTCTACATAGTCCAGGTAGAAGGTCGGTCTGGCGTCTGGCGTCAGGAAACTCAGTTCAATGTCCTTAAGGGTGATGTTGTTCACGTGGCGAATGAAGAATCCGGATGCGGGGATGAGCCCGAACATCCAGGGTTCGGGGTAGAGGCGTTCGTTTTCGGGCGGGGTTAACGCCGCCATCTCAGCCGTGCCACCGCCCTTGTATACAATGCGTATGTCGCTCAAGCTGACATCTTCGATGGGATAACCCGGGATGCCACTGATGATGCAACTATACCTGGAATCGGCGTTGTAGCAATTGATATGGCTGATGCTGATGCGCTTCATGCTGCCCATAGGCGTACCTTCAGGACTACGCATACGAGCACCCAACCGTAAGAAAATAGGCGCATTCACAATGTCCTTCATAGTAATGTCGGAGATGGAGATGTCTTCCATATGGCCGCCATCGACCGTTTCGAGCGCTATGCCCCTGCAATGTTCAAACACGCAGTTGGAGATGGTGATGTTCTTGAAACCACCGCTCGACTCCGTACCGAATTTGATACGTCCGGTGTTGAAACCCTGATCTGGTGCCTGAGGCTCGTCGGTCTCGAAAGTACCGGCTATCATGCTACCTTGATCAAATCCACTCACGTAACAGTTGGTGATGGTCACCATCTCCGTATCCTTGAAGCGGCCCAGGGCATAACTGGCTTTGAGCACGATGGCATCGTCCCAGGGGGCGTTGACGCTACAGTCGGAGATGCGGACGTTCCGACAACAGTCGATGTCGAATCCATCCCTGTTGGTGTCCACCTTCATATTGTGCAAGGTCATGTTTTCCACCCC